>JBBJMF010000088.1:0-12393 GCA_037719575.1 Nocardioidaceae bacterium | reverse complement strand
GTCGCCGTCAAGGCTCCCGGGTTCGGTGACCGCCGCAAGGCCATGCTCGCCGACATCGCGATCCTCACCGGCGGTCAGGTCATCAGCGAAGAGGTGGGCCTCAAGCTCGAGTCCACCGGTGTCGACCTGCTCGGTCAGGCCCGCAAGGTCGTCGTGACCAAGGACGAGACCACGATCGTCGAGGGTGCGGGCGACGCCGACCAGATCCAGGGTCGCGTCAACCAGATCCGCGCCGAGATCGAGAAGAGCGACTCCGACTACGACAAGGAGAAGCTGCAGGAGCGGTTGGCCAAGCTCGCCGGCGGCGTCGCCGTCATCAAGGTCGGTGCCGCAACCGAGGTGGAGCTGAAGGAGCGCAAGCACCGCATCGAGGACGCCGTCCGCAACGCCAAGGCGGCAGTCGAGGAGGGCATCGTCGCCGGTGGTGGCGTGGCACTCGTCCAGGCAACCCTGGTGGCGTTCGAGAAGCTCGAACTCTCGGGCGACGAGGCGACCGGAGCTGCCATCGTCAGGTTCGCCGTCGAGGCTCCGCTGAAGCAGATCGCCATCAACGCCGGCCTCGAAGGTGGGGTCGTTGCGGAGAAGGTGCGCAACCTCGACTCCGGTCACGGCCTCGACGCCGCCACCGGGGAGTACGTCGACATGCTCGACGCCGGGATCAACGACCCGGTCAAGGTGACCCGCTCTGCGCTGCAGAACGCCGCCTCGATCGCCGCGTTGTTCCTCACCACCGAAGCAGTCGTCGCGGACAAGCCTGAGAAGGCTTCAGCCGGCGCCGGTGGCGGTGGCGGCGGCGACATGGGTGGCATGGGCGGAATGGAATTCTGATCTGAACGGAAGCCCCACCGCAGCTCACGCTTCGCACGTCGGCCCTCGACCGGGAAACCGGCCGGGGGCCGGCTAGCGTTGTCCCTCAGGTTGACCTCGGACTTGCCTGGCGGGCCAGGCAGATGCACCTTGTGCCAGGCAGATTTCCGTGGTGCCGGGAGTCCTTGCCTGGCGGGCCAGGCAGAGGCACCTCCCACTCGATCGCGTCAGGCGTGCGGAGGTCACCTGGTTTGACGCTTCCTCGCGGCGTACGGTGAACACATGTTCCTGTGGATCCTCCTCGCGATCATCGTGGTGGCCGTGGTGGCCTACAAGTTTCGGGTGCCGCTGATGGCGAAGCTCCTTGGGCAGTCGGACACTCGCGTGCAACGCGCGATCGAGCGCCGCAAGCGCTGATCGTGCCCGGCAGGTGGCCGATATCGGCGTCCCCGGGTAGACCCGGGGAAAAACCGAGCCGAGCTCCGAAGAGGACGTCCTTCAGGGGCCGGCAAGCCTGCGGCTGACACCTCTTCCCGGCAGCGAGCGCGCCCCCGCAGCGGGCTCTAAAACGTTCGCCGCGGTGGTGGACCCGGCGACGCGGGTCGAGGTCACGATTGGGGCTTCGCCGCAAGGCAGTACTGCCCGATCCGGCTGGCTCGCCGCGCCTCCGCAACCGACCTGGCTTCGTCGTACGGCGCCGACCAGGCAGACGTCGTCACCGTGACGGACACCCCCACCGCGCTCGGGCTGGAGATCCTCAGCACGCACCCGCCGTCGCGACGGGTGCGGGTCGCCGGGACCGTCGCACGGCTCGGGCGGATCTTCGGCACGACGCTCAGCTCGGCGATCAGCCCCCGGGCAGGGACAGGCCCGGATGACGCATCGGCAGCGCACCGGTGGGCGGAGCGTGCCCTCGTCGCTCGCTGGCATCGTCACGGCGGTGCTCGGCTCGACGACCGGCCGCAGGCGCGCATGTTGTCGGTGATCGCGGCGTCCGAGACTGTCTCGACGAGCTATACACCCCTCGAGCTCGCGACCGTCTACGACTTCCCCGACGATGACGGCACCGGACAGACCATCGCGATCATCGAGCTGGGAGGCGGGTTCGACCAGCCGGAGCTCGACGCCTACTTCGCCGGGCTCGGCATCAGCGGCCCGACGGCGATCAGCATCAGCTGGGGGCTGAGTGAGGACGGCTGGACCGGCCAGGCGCGCGTACCGCGCTCGACCAGACGATGGCCGATGCGGTGTCCCTCGGCGTGACGGTGACCGCCGCCGCCGGGGACGACGGGTCGGTCGACCGCACCAACGATGGCGCGGTCCATGTCGACTTCCCTGCATCCAGCCCGCACGCGCTCGCCTGCGGCGGGACCCGGTTGGACGCTGACGCCACGAGTGGGTCCGTGGTCAGCGAGACCGTGTGGAACAACGGGGCGGTTCGACCGGGTCGCGTGGACGAGGGGCTCCCGACGTGTCCGCCGTGGCCGACCCGGAGACCGGCGACTGCCACCACACGCCGAAAATGTCTCGCTGCGGCCAGTGCGAACCCGCCGGTGCCGGCTCCGATGTCAACGACCGTCGAGGTGGTGTCGAGCCCCTGACGTCGCAGGACGTCTACATCGTTCACGAAGTCGGGATCCCCGCTTGCGGTCGTATCCGTCGACGAATGCTGCGTCAAGGTGCTCGGCGCCCGCGAACCGCGCCTCGTCGATCATCCAGGATTCCCGCATGTGTCCATTCTCCTCACCGGAGACTGCTCCGGAACACCAGTCATCGAGGCCGAGCCGCGTACGCGAGGATGGGGGGATGGACCTCGAGACGTACATCCTGGACGGGCACAACGATCTGCCGTGGGCCATCCGCGAGCTCGCCGGGTACGACCTCGAGAAGGCCGACCTGGCCGCAGGAGTTCCTGAGCTGCAGACCGACATCGCGCGGCTTCGGGCGGGAGGCGTCGGGGCCCAGTTCTGGTCGGTCTTCGTGCCGTGCTCGTTGGCAGGAGAGGCTGCCGTCACCGCGACCCTCGAGCAGATCGACTTCGTCAAGAAGATGGTGCGTCGCCACCCCGATGTCTTCGCGCTGGCAACGACCGCGGACCAGGTCGACGAGGCGGTGGCCGCCGGACGGGTAGCGTCGCTGATGGGCATGGAGGGCGGACACTCGATCAACAGCTCGCTTGGCGTGCTGCGGATGATGCACGCGCTCGGGGTCCGGTACCTGACCTTGACCCACAACGAGAACGTGCCCTGGGCCGACTCCGCGACCGACACCCCGGTCCTGCGAGGTCTCAGCGAGCTCGGGCGTGACGTGGTCCGCGAGATGAACCGGATCGGCATGTTCGTCGACCTCAGCCACGTCTCGGCCGACGTCATGCGCGACGCCCTCGACACGACCTCGGCACCGGTGATCTTCAGCCACAGCTCGGCCCAGGCACTGTGCGACATCAACCGCAACGTCCCCGACGACGTCCTGGCCGCACTGACAGGCAACGGTGGCGTGTGCATGGTCACGTTCGTGCCGATGTTCACGTCGCAGCCGGTCGCCGACTGGTACGACGAGTGCCTGCGCATCGCGGAGGAGCGCGGCGGTGACCGACGGAGCTTCGCCGACGTCGACCCGGTGATCCGCGAGCGGCTGGGAGAGGCACCTGCCTGCACGGTGGACGATGTCGCCGACCACGTCGACCACGTCCGCGAGATCGCCGGCCTGGACCATGTCGGGTTGGGCAGCGACTACGACGGGGTGATGTTCTATCCCGAGCGCATGCCTGACGTCGCGAGCTACCCGATCCTGCTGGACACGCTTCGAGGACGGGGGTGGTCCGAGCCGGAGCTGGGCCGGTTGGCCCATGGCAACGTGCTGCGCGCGATGCGCGACATGGAAGCCGTCGCCTCCGCATGAGCGGCTCCGCGCGGGCGGGCGTCGCGGCCGCGGGCCTGGTGCTCGCGGCGGGGTCCGGAAGCCGACTTGGCCAACCCAAGGCGCTCGTCGCCGGTGCCGACGGCGTCAGCTGGCTGGCCGGCGCATTGGCGGTGCTGCGTGGCGGCGGTTGCCAGCCGCTGTACGTGGTGGTGGGCGCATCGTCGGAGGAGGTACGTCGCGAGGTGCCGCCCGACGCCTCGGTCGTGGTCGCCGAGGACTGGGCGGAGGGGATGGGTGCCTCCCTTCGCGCCGGGTTGCGTGCGCTGACAGCTCAGGAGGCCGAGGCGACGACTGCTGTCGTGATGCTCGTGGACACACCAGACGTCACGCCTGACGTGGTGCAGCGCCTGTTGGCACCGGGTCTTGAACCTCAGGCGCTGCGCAGGTCGTCGTACCACGGCATCCCGGGACACCCGGTCGTGATCGGCCGGGATCACTGGGCCGGAGTCATCGACTCTGCGCACGGCGACCGTGGAGCGCGTGACTACCTCGCAGCCCACGCCGTCGCTCACGTCGAGTGCGCTGACCTCGCCAGTGGCGCAGACATCGACACCGCCCATGCCTTCGCAGCCTGGCAGAACGCGCGTCATCACCACGCGCCTCACTGAAAGAGCCGCCAGCTCGGACGCCCACCTCCCAGCTGGACGACTGCGAGCAGGGAAGCGTCCAGGCGGGCCATGGACGTGCAGCTGTGGGGTGCGATCTCGGTTTGGGCAGAATCTTGCTCTGCGTCGTGCATCTGTGCCCGCAGGTCCGTCAACGTCGCCGCGGCCGACCTTGGGGATTGTCAGGCGATCGGCGATGCTGGTCAGGTGTACGACGTCCCCTCGCCCGCCGAACTCGCTGCCTTGCTCGCCGCCACGGGATACCTGACCGATGACGGGCTTGCCACGATCGGCTTCCTGGCGCTGACGATGCATCGGCCGCTGATGCTCGAGGGCGAGCCGGGCACGGGGAAGACCGCGTTGGCCGAGGCCTTGGCGCAGGCCCTCGACCTGGACCTCATCCGGCTGCAGTGCCACGAGGGGATCGACGCGAGCCAGGCCCTCTACGACTGGGACTTCGCCCGCCAGATCCTGCACCTGCGCACGGTCGAGGCCACCAAGGGCTCCGACGCGATCGACCAGGAGGAGATCGAGAAGTCGCTCTTCGACGAGCGGTTCCTGTTGGCCCGGCCGATCCTGCGGGCCCTCAGGGAGGCGCCTGTGGTGCTGCTCATCGACGAGGTGGACCGCGCCGACGACGAGTTCGAGGCGTTCCTCCTGGAGGTGCTCTCCACCAACCAGGTGACGATCCCCGAGCTCGGCACGGTCACGGCGGTGACCCCGCCCGTCGTGGTGCTGACCAGCAACCGGACGCGGGAGGTGCACGATGCGCTCAAGCGCCGCTGCCTCTACCACTGGGTCGAGCACCCGGGGCTGGCGCGCGAGATCGAGATCGTCCGGCGCCGGCTGCCCGACGTACCGGCTGCGCTCGCGGAGCAGGTGGCGCGGGCGACGGCCCGGCTGCGGTCCCGCGACGACCTCGTCAAGCCGCCGGGTGTTGCCGAGACCCTCGACTGGGCACAGGCGTTGCATGCCTTGGGGGCCTCCAGCCTCGACCTCGAGTCGGCGGCGCTGACACTGGGAGCCGTCGTGAAGTATCGCGAGGACGCCGACCGGGTCCGCGCGTCGCTCGACTCCATCTTGTCGACATGAGCCGGCCGGTCGGGCACGACGCGACGGAGATCCTGGCGGCTTTCGCCGTGGCGCTGCGTGCGGCGGGGGTCCCCCTGACCACAGACCGGACCCGCGAGTTCCTTCAGGCATGTGTGCTCGTCGGCGCCGACGACATGGCGGCTGTCTACTGGTCCGGTCGGTCGACCCTGTGCGGGTGCCTCGACGACCTCGAGCGCTACGACCGTGTCTTCCAGTCCTGGTTCGCCGGCAAGGCTCTGCGGGGACTGTCGCCTCGCGACTCGGTCCGCAGTGCGGCTCAGGCACCCCTCGGTGGTGATCCGGCAGATGCTGGCGAAGGTGACGACCACGCGGTAGTCCGAGCAGCCGCCAGCGCCGTCGAGGTGCTCCGCAGCCGCGACATCGCCGAGCTCAGCTCCGCCGAGCGGGCCGCCCTGACGAGTCTGTTCGGCTCGCTCCGCCCGCGGGTTCCCGTCCGCACGTCGGCGCGCCGTCGCCCAACGCGTCGCGGCGAGATCGACGCCCGTCGTACCCTTCGCACCGAGCTGCGCAACGCCGGGGAGCCGTCGCGCCTGCGCTACCGCAACCGGTCGACCCGACCCCGACGGATCGTGCTGCTGATCGACGTGTCGGGGTCGATGGGACCGTACGCCGACAGCCTGCTCCGGCTGGCGCATGTCGTCGCCTCGGCCAACCGCAACCGGACCGAGGTCTTCACGATCGGCACCAGGCTCACCCGGGTCACGAGGGCGATGCGGCTGCGCGACGGCGAGGCGGCGCTGCAAGCAGCCGGGATGACCGTGCCCGACTGGTCGGGTGGCACGCGGCTGGGAGACGCCCTGCGAGCCTTCCTCGACCGGTGGGGGCAGCGTGGTCTCGCCCGGGGGGCGGTCGTCGTGGTCATGAGCGACGGCTGGGAACGCGGCGACGCGGACCAGCTCGGCGAGCAGATGCGGCGCCTTCAGCGGCTCGCCCACCGGGTGATCTGGTCCAACCCGCACCAGGGCAAGCCCGGTTACGCTCCCGTCCAGACCGGAATCGTCGCGGCCCTTCCCTACGTTGACGACTTCATCGCGGGTCACAGCATGGCCGCGTTCGACGAGGTGCTTGAGGTGGTCGCCCGTGCGTGAGGTCCTCGACCGGCTGCTTGGCTGGTGGCAGACAGGCGAGTCCGTCGCCGTCGGCACCGTCGTCGCGACCTTCCAGTCCGCCCCGCGGGCACCCGGCGCGGCGATGCTCGTCGGTCCTGGAGGGGAGGCGGTCGGGTCGGTGTCGGGCGGATGCGTGGAGGGCGCCGTCTACGAGCTCTCCGAACGGGTGCTCGCCGACCGCAGGCCGGTGCTCGAGCGCTACGGCGTGAGTGACGAGACCGCGTTCTCGGTCGGGCTCACCTGCGGCGGGATCCTCGACGTGTTCGTCGAGGTGGTCGACAAGGAGACGTTCCCGGAGCTGGCTCGGGTGGTCGCCGACATCGAGGCGGGGCAACCGGTCGCCGTGGCCACCGTGGTGGGACACCCCGACCCGGCGATGCTGGGACGCCGTCTCGTGATACGTCCCGAGGACCATCTGGAATCCGTCGAGGGGTCCCTCGGGTCGCCACGGGCGGACGACGCGGTGGCCGCTGACTCCCGCGGGCTGCTGGCGACGGGCCGCAACGAGACGCTGCACTACGGGCCCGATGGCCAGCGCCGTGGTGAGGGTCTGGCGGTCTTCGTCACGTCGTACGCCCCGAAGCCTCGGCTGCTCGTCTTCGGCGCCATCGACTTCGCAGCCGCCGTCGCCCGGATGGGATCGTTCCTCGGCTACGTGGTGACGGTCTGCGACGCCCGGCCCGTGTTTGCGACCGCGTCCCGTTTTCCCGAGGCGGACGAGGTGGTCGTGAAGTGGCCGCACAAGTATCTGGCCGAGGAGCAGCAGGCGGGGCGCATCGACAAGCGCACCGTCATCTGCGTGCTCACCCACGACCCGAAGTTCGACGTGCCGCTTCTCGAGATCGCGCTCCGGCTCCCCGAGGTCGCGTATGTCGGGGCGATGGGCTCGCGGCGTACCCATGACGAGCGCGCCGAGCAGCTGACGGAGGCCGGATTGTCCGAAGAGGAGCTGGGCCGGTTGGCCAGCCCGATCGGTCTCGACCTCGGCGCCCGGACCCCCGAAGAGACCGCGGTGAGCATCGCGGCCGAGATCATCGCGCTGCGCTGGGGCGGTCGTGGCGAGCGGCTCGCCAGCCTGGCCGGCCCGGTCCACCACGCGACCGGTCGGCGCCCCGACGCCTAGGCGACCCGGCCACGGCGGGACCGTTGCGTGGTCAGCCATCCAACTTGCCCTTGAGCCACGAAGATTTGGGTGGCTTGAGGGCAGTCTGCGTGGTCAGCCACCCAAGTGGTCGAGCGTCTGGGTGGGGTGCCACACAAACTCCCCCGGATGAGGGGTCGACCCGGTGTCGAAAGCCGAGACAATGCGGCGTTCGGGTTGTGCAAACCCCGCGCACGGAGTTGAGTGAGGTTCCTGACCTACCCACCCCGCATCGCCGGGGTCAGGCGGTCCTTCGTGTGCCTGAGGCGAGAGGGAACACACCATGGCGCGGATCTCGGTGACTGTCGACGGCGTGAGCTACACCGACGAGGTGGAGCCCCGCACCCTGCTCGTCCACTACCTGCGAGAACACGTCGGGAAAACCGGCACGGTCGTCGGATGCGACACCAGCAACTGTGGCTCCTGCACGGTCCACCTCGACGGCACCAGCGTGAAGTCGTGCACTGTGCTCGCGGTCCAGGCGAACGGCCGCGAGGTCACCACGATCGAGGGCCTCGCGGACGGTGCCGACCTGCACCCGATGCAGCAGGCGTTCCACGAGAGCCATGCCTTGCAGTGCGGCTACTGCACCCCCGGCATGATCATGCAGAGCATCGACCTGCTGAACACCAACCCGCACCCGACAGAGCAGGAGGTCCGCGAGGGCCTCGAGGGCAACCTGTGCCGGTGCACCGGCTACCAGAACATCGTCAAGGCAGTGCTCAACGCGGCCGAGGGAGCGTCGTCATGACCATCGCCGAAGATCGCCAGGCGCCGGAGGTAGGCGCGCCCCGCCGTCGCAAGGAGGACCGTCGGCTGATCACGGGACGCACCCGGTGGACCGACAACATCACGCTGCCGGGCATGCTGCACCTCGCGATGGTCCGCAGCCCCGCCGCGCACGCGACCATCGTGTCGGTCGACACCACGGCGGCCAAGGAGTCGCCCGGCGTCGTGGCGATCTACACCGGCGCAGACCTCGCCGATGAGCAGGGCGGCCTGCCGAATGCCTGGTCGATCGTCCCGGACCAGAAGGCACCGAACCACCCCTCCATCGCCGTCGACAGGGTCAACTTCGCCGGGGAGATCGTCGCCGTCGTGGTGGCCCGGACCCCGGCCCAGGCGCGCGATGCCGTGGAGCTCGTCGATGTCGAGTACGACGATCTCCCCGTGGTCCTCGACATGCAGACCGCCTCCGAGGGGGGCGACCTGACGCACGCCGATCTCGGGACCAACGTCTCCGCGCACTTCGTCTTCGACTCCGTCGAGGCCGGCACCGGCAGCAGCGTCGAGAACGCCATCGCCGCGGCTCGCGACAACGGTGTCCTGATCGAGCGAAAGTACCGGCAGCAACGGCTGATCCCCGCCTTCATGGAGCCGAGGTCCGTCGCGGTGGACCCCACCGGCGAGCAGCTGACTGTGTGGACGTCGACCCAGGTGCCGCACTTCGTCCGCGTGTTCATCGCCTTGGTCCTGGGGATCCCCGAGAGCAAGATCCGGGTCATCGCTCCCGACGTCGGTGGGGGGTTCGGCGGCAAGCTTCAGTTCACGCCGGAGGAGGTGCTGACGGTGATCGCGGCCCGTCGTACCGGCCGGCCCTGCAAGTACACGGAGACGCGCAGCGAGTCCCTGATGGTGGCCCATCACGGACGGGACCAGATCCAGCGGCTCACGCTGGCGGCCACCAAGGACGGCACGGTGACCGGGCTCAAGGTCGAGCTGCTCGCCGACATGGGCGCCTATCTCGGCCTGGTCACCTCCGCAATCCCGATCCTGGGCGCCTACATGTTCAACGGCATCTACAAGTTCCCGGCCTACCACTTCACCTGCACGAACGTCTTCACCAACAAGGCGTGGACCGACGCCTACCGTGGCGCCGGGCGGCCCGAGGCGACGTACGCGATCGAGCGGCTCATGGACGAGCTCGCGGCCGAGGTAGGGGTGGACCCGCTCGAGATCCGGGAGCGGAACTGGATCAGACACGACGAGTTCCCTTTCACCACCGTCTGCGGGCTCGAGTACGACACCGGCAACTACGAGGCGGCAACGGCCAAGGCCAAGGAGCTGTTCGGGTACGACGACCTGCGAGCCGAACAACAGCGACGACGGGAGAGTGACGACCGGGTGCAGCTCGGGATCGGCGTCTCCACGTTCACGGAGATGTGCGGCCTTGCGCCGTCGCGGTGGTTCGGCGAGCAGGGCTACGTCGGCGGTGGCTGGGAGCACGCGTCTATCCGCATGCTGCCGACCGGCAAGGTCGAGGTGGTCACCGGCAGCAGTCCGCACGGCCAGGGGCACGAGACTGCGTGGTCGCAGATCGTCGCGGACCGGCTCGGCGTAGCCTTCGACGACGTCGAGGTGCTGCACGGGGACACCCAGGTCGCCGTGCGGGGGCTCGACAGCTACGGCTCGCGCTCCCTGACGGTCGGTGGGATGGCCGTCGTCGCTGCGGCGGACAAGGTGATCGAGAAGGCCAGGCCGATCGCCGCACATCTGTTGGAGGCGAACCCCGACGACCTGGAGTTCGCCGACGGCCGCTTCGGTGTCCGGGGCACCGACAAGGGCCTCGCGCTGGGAGAGATCGCCTTCGCGGTGTTCCAGGCGCACAACATGCCGGCCGGGGTCGAGCCGTCGCTCGACGCCGACGCCACGTTCGACCCGGAGAACTTCTCGTTCCCGCACGGGACCCACCTGTGCGCCGCCGAGGTCGACACCGAGACCGGCGAGGTCAGCATCCGCAGCTATACCTGCGTCGACGACATCGGCAACGTCGTCAACCCGCTGATCGTTGACGGCCAGGTTCACGGCGGGCTTGCCCAGGGTATCGCCCAGGCACTGTGGGAGGAGGCGGTCTACGACGAGTCGGGCACGCTGGTCACCGGGTCGTTCGTCGACTACTTGGTGCCGAGCGCAGCGGACGTCCCCTCGTTCACGACGGACCGCACCGAGTCCCCCTCGACGACGAACGCCCTCGGGGTGAAGGGAGTCGGCGAGGCGGGCACTATCGCGTCGACGCCGGCAGTCGTCAACGCGGTCGTGGACGCCTTGCGCCACCTCGGCATCAACGACGTCGAGATGCCGTGTACGCCGATGCGGGTGTGGACGGCCATCCAGAACGCGTCGAGGGGCGATGCCACCCCGCGCGACGTGTCCACCACGGAGGACAACGCCGTACCCTCGCACAACTTCGAGGTCAGCGAAGGTTCCACCGAAGGAGAGCACCCATGATCCCGGCTTCGTTCGACTACGTCGCTCCCGAGTCGGTCGCAGACGCCCTTGCGGCGTTGGGCTCCGACTCGGAGGAGATCAAGGTGCTCGCGGGCGGCCAGAGCCTGATCCCGGTGCTCCGGCTCCGGCTCGCCGCTCCGACCCTGCTCGTCGACATCGGCGGGATCGCCGAGCTGCACGGCGTGAGCGACGACGGGGACGCGCTCGTCATCGGGGCGTTGACGACCCATGACGACGTCGCCCACGACCCGCTGATCGCTGAGCACGCCGCGCTGCTGGCCAAGGCCGCCGAGACCGTCGCAGATCCACAGGTGCGGCACCGCGGGACGTTCGGTGGCGCCCTGGCCCACGCCGACCCTGCGGGCGACATGCCGGCCGCCGTCGTGGCGCTCGATGCCACCATGACGATCGTCGGCCCTGAGGGTGAGCGCACCGTCTCGGCCGCTGAGTTCTTCACCGACCTCTTTACAACCGCCCTGACCGAGCGCGAGCTGCTCACGCAGATCAGGGTGCCGAAGCACACGGGGTGGGGCAGCCACTACGAGAAGTTCACCCGGGTCGCGCAGCAGTGGTCGATCGTCGCCGTGGCCGCGACGGTCAAGGCCGAGGGCGGCACGATCACCGAGGCCAAGATCGGTCTGACGAACATGGGGTTGACACCGATCCGGGCGCATGCGGTCGAGCAGGCCCTCGTCGGCCAGCCGGCGACCGACGAGGCCGTTCGGGCGGCCGCTCAGCACGCGACGGAGGGCACCAACCCGCCGAGTGACACGAACGGCGACGCCGACTACCGCCGGCACCTGTCAACGGTGCTCACACGGCGTGCCGTGCTCGCGGCAGCAGGCGCCTGACGCCTGCCGTCGGCCCGCTCCATCGACTCTCGAGAGACAGGGGCCACTGGCGTGGCAATGGATCTGACCCACCGCTTCACCGTGCCGGCGCCCATCGACGAAGCGTGGGCGGCATTCAACGATCTCGAGCGGATCGCGCCCTGCTTCCCTGGTGCCGTGCTCACGTCGTACGACGGTGCGGAGTTCGCGGGGCTGGTGAAGGTAAGACTGGGGCCGATCTCGCTGCAGTACACCGGGACCGGGCGGTTCGTCGAGCGTGACGAGGCGGCGCACAGGGCGGTCCTCGAGGCGAAGGGCAAGGACAAGCGGGGCAACGGCACAGCCGCAGCATCGGTGACCGCCCAGCTGTCAGACGGCGCCGCCGGCACCACCGACGTCGAGGTGGTCACCGCCCTCAACATCACCGGCAAGCCGGCCCAGTTCGGGCGCGGCGTGATGCAGGAGGTCAGCGACAAGCTCCTCGGGCAGTTCGCGACGTGCCTAGAGACGAAGCTGGGGTCCGCAGACGACCAGGTGCCAGCCGCCGAGCCGGCGCCTGTGACCGCCTCGGATCCCCTCGAGGCCGAGCCCGCACCCGAGCCCTCCGGGGCGGAGACAGTCGCCGAACCCGTCCCGGA
>JBBJMF010000087.1:0-12446 GCA_037719575.1 Nocardioidaceae bacterium | reverse complement strand
AGCGGAGTGCGCCCCGCGTCCGGCGCGGAGCGGCCGCCGATCTCGCCGGTCGCCAGCGAGAGGAATGCCGGGCTCGGGTTGCTGACCATGCCCAGCCGCAGCGCCCGCTCAGCTACCTCCTGGGGGTCCTGTAGGGCGGCAACCTGGAGCTGCAGGCTCTGCTGCTCGACGGTGAGTGCGGCCGACTCATGTCGCAGCGCCGTCACCTGGTAGGCCCCGCGCTCCATGCTCGTGTTGAGCAGCAGCAGTCCGACGAGACCAGCGGCCAGCACGGCAACCACGACAAGCAGGAACGGCAGCCGGGGCGCGCGCGAGGCGACCCGCGGAACCACCGTGAGCCGCGGCCGGGGCAGCGACGGGCCGAACGGGGCCGGCTGTGACGTGCTCTTGTTGACGGACGTGCTCACGCGACCTCCCGGATGCGTTCGGCTGCACGGAGCCGCACAGATGCGGCACGTGGGTTGGCGGCGGTCTCCTCCGGCGAGGCCCGGTCGGCACCGCGCGTGAGGAGCCTGAGCTCGGGTTGGTGCTCGACGGGGACGACGGGCAGGTCAGGCGGCGCCGTCGTCCTGGCCCGGCTCCCCAGCGCCTGTTTCGCCAGCCTGTCCTCGAGCGAGTGGTAGGACATCACGACGATCCGGCCACCGAGGGCTAGCGCGTCGATGGCCAGAGGAAGGGCCCGCTGCAGGACGGCGAGCTCGTCGTTGACCTCGATCCGCAAGGCCTGGAACGTGCGTTTGGCGGGGTTTCCCCCGCTCCGCCGGGCCGCGGCCGGGATCGACCACCGGACCAGCTCCACGAGCGCGGCGCTGGACTCGAAGCGCGTCGTACGGCGCCGCTCGACCACCCGCTCGGCGATCCGTCTGGCGAAGCGCTCCTCGCCGTAGCGTCGCAGGACGCGCGCCAGGTCGACGGCCGAGTAGGTGTTGAGGATCTCGGCCGCGGTGAGGTCTGTGCTGCCGTCCATGCGCATGTCGAGCGGAGCATCGACCGCGTAGGCGAACCCACGGTCTCGCCGGTCGAGCTGCAGAGATGAGACCCCGAGGTCGAACAGCACCCCGCGCACGCTCGAGAGCCCAAGGTCGGCGAGGACTCGCGGGATCTCGTCGTAGACGGCATGCACGAGCGTGGTCCGGTCCGCGACGCCGGCCAACCGGTCGCCCGCCATCCGCAGCGCGTCGGAGTCCCGGTCGATCCCGATCACCCGGGCGCCCGGGCAGCGCGCCAGGACCGCCGCCGTGTGCCCGCCGAGCCCCAGCGTCGCGTCCACGAGGACGGACCCCGGCTCGACGAGGGCCGGCGCGAGCAGTGCGACGACCCGGTCGAGCAGCACGGGGACGTGGTCGGGCGGAGGATGGTCGAAGGACGTCATCGAGCGGTCAGCCGACCAGCCGCATGAGGACGGTGGCGACGAGCACCAGCGCCGTGGAGGCGACGACGGAGGCAGCGGCCACCGCCACCCCGTCCCGTACCTCGTCACGCACCCGGCGCAGCGGCGCGCCGTCGACCTCGGTGTGGTCAGTGGCGATGTCCAAGCGGTTCATTGTCGACCCTCCGTTGGCGAGGTTGCTGGCTGTGGTTCGTCCGGCCAGGTCCCCGACCGCACCTTCGGGGAAGTGCCGTCTGGCACCGGGGAAGGTGTGTCAGAAGGCCGAGGGGCGGTCCGGAGACCTCGACGGACGAGCGTGGGTCAGGTCTCGATCGAGTCGCCAAGCACCTCCTCCGACCAGTTCGCGTAGGCGTCCTCCTGCTCGTCGGTGTAGCGCTGCCAGGCGCCGGCGTCCCAGATCTCCACCCGGTTGTACGCGCCGATCACGACGCAGTCACGGTCGAGCCCGGCGTACGTCCGCAGAACCGGCGGGAGCGTGATCCGGCCCTGCCGGTCGGCGCTCTCGACCGACGCGCCCGCCGAGAGCATCCGCATGAAGTCGCGGTTCTTGCGGTTCGTGACGGAGTCCTTGCGAAGTCCCGCGGTGAACGTGCGGAACTCCACGCTCGGCCACACGTACAGGCAGCGCTCCTGGCCTCGAGTCACCACCAGACCCTCCGACAGCTCGTCGCGGAACTTCGCCGGCAGGAAGATCCGACCCTTCTCGTCGAGGCGCGGGGTATGCGTACCGAGGAACACGCCGCGCCACCCACTCTCATTCCTCGGTTCACCACTCTCCACCACATTACCCCACGACTCTCCACTTCACCACCATTCGCCTCCACCGCGGCGAACGTGTCAGGGCGGGGCGTAACCTGAAGATGGCCCGGGTGGCCGCGACGTGGGCTCCGCGCGGGGACGCGGGCCGTCACCACATCGTTATGGCCGGGCCGTCGAGAATCAGCCGCGAAGTTGCCAAGATCAGAGCCGCCGGTCACGCCGGGACACCCTGAGGCCTTGATGGGACGACAGCATGAGCAGTACCGACCCGCTCGCCACGATGACGAGTCGCGTCAGCGACCAATCCCTCGCGGGATCGCACCCGTGAGCAGCATCGAGACGGTCGCGACCGTGACACGTCGCGTCAGCGACAACATCGAGAGGGTCATCGAGGGCAAGCCCGACGCGATCCGCACGGCCATCACGGTGCTGCTCGCCGAGGGTCACCTGCTCATCGAGGACGTTCCCGGCGTGGGCAAGACCATGCTCGCCAAGGCGTTGGCCCGCTCCGTCGACTGCACGGTAAAGCGGATCCAGTTCACCCCCGACCTGCTGCCCTCGGACGTCACCGGGGTCTCCATCTACAACCGGGAGACGCGCGACTTCGAGTTCCGGCCGGGCGGGGTTTTCGCGAACGTCGTCGTCGGGGACGAGATCAACCGCGCCTCGCCGAAGACGCAGTCGGCCCTCCTCGAGTGCATGGAGGAGCGCCAGGTGACTGTCGACACCGTCACCTACGACCTGCAGGTGCCGTTCATCGTGATCGCGACGCAGAACCCGATCGAGATGGAAGGCACCTACCCGCTGCCTGAGGCCCAGCGCGACAGGTTCATGGCCCGCGTCTCGATGGGCTACCCGCTAGCCCGGGCCGAGCTCGACATGCTCGACACCCACTCGGCCGCCGACCCCATGGACGATCTCGAGCCCGTCGCCGACGCGCTCGAGATCGCCAAGCTGATCGAGATCGTCCGCACCGTCCACGTCTCGCAGGCCGTCAAGCAGTACGCTGTGGAGCTCACCTCCGCCACCCGTCGTTCGGCCGACCTCCGACTCGGTGCCTCCCCCCGGGCAACCCTCCACTTGGTGCGAGCCGCCCGGGCGCACGCCGCGCTCGAGTCGCGGGACTATGTCATCCCCGACGACATCCAGCGGCTCGCCACGTCCGTGCTCGCCCACCGGCTCATCACCGGCCTCGAGGCCCAGATGGGCGGTCGCGGTCCGGAGCAGATCGTCAACTCGCTCCTGCGCACCGTCTCGGTCCCCGAGACCAGCGCGCAAGGGAGCCGCACCTAGCCATGGCGGGTGGCATCTCGGCTCTGACGACCCGTGGCCGTGCCTTCATGGCCGCGGGGGTCGCCAGCGCGGTCTCGGCCGTCATCGTCGGTCAGAAGGACCTGCTGCGGGTCGCCCTGCTGCTCATCGTGCTTCCCCTGCTGACCGTGCTGCTCGCGCAACGGGCCCGCTACCTGATCACGTGCTCGCGGTTCGTCCACCCCACGCGGGTCCAGGCCGGCCAACCTGCCCAGGTCGAGCTCCGGCTGGAGAACCCGGGTCGCACCCCCACCGGACTGATGCTCCTCGAGGACACCATCCCCTACGTGCTCGGCAGCAGGCCCAGGTTCGTCGTCGACCAGCTGCGACCGAAGTGGCACCGGGAGATGACCTACACGGTGCGCTCCGACGTCCGCGGCCGGTACATCCTCGGTCCGCTCAGCGTCCGCCTGTCCGACCCGTTCGGATTCGTCGAGCTCTCGCGCGCGTTCGCCGCCCGGACGGCCCTCGTCGTGACGCCGGTGATCCACAGCCTGCCGGCGACGACGCTGTCCGGCGACTGGTCCGGCACGGGAGACAACCGCCCCCGTGCGTTCGCCGCGGCCGGCACCGAGGACATCACCGTCCGCGAGTACCGGCTCGGCGACGACCTCAGGCGGGTGCACTGGCGCTCGACAGCGCGCACCGGCGAGATCATGGTCCGGCGCGAGGAGCAGCCCCATCAGAGCCGGGTCACGGTCCTGCTCGACACTCGGATCGGTGCCCATCGCGGCACCGGACCCTCGTCGTCGTTCGAGTTCGCCGTCTCGGCCGCCGCGTCCGTGGCCGGTCACCTCGCGGGCAAGGGCTTCGTGGTGCGGATGCTGATCGACGGCGAGAGCTCCGGCGACTCTGCCTGGCACGACCGTGGCATCAGCGCGCCAGCGGAGGTCGAGAGCCTGCTGGAGTCCTTGGCCGTGATCCAGCTGTCGGCGCGCGGGTCGTTCGACCTGACCTCGACGGACCACTCGGCCGCCGGACTCGTCATCGCGATCCTGGGCGGCACCACGCCCGGAGACGTCGCCAGCCTCGCCGGCCTCAAGACCGGGGCCACCCGCGCCCTGGCGATCCTGCTCGACGTCGCCGCCTGGTCCCGGTCCGACCCCGGCGGGCTCCGGCTCGCCGCCGACGCCGACGAGCAGGCACAGCTGATGCGGCGACAGGGCTGGACTGTGATGGTGGCCCGCCCCGGCGACAAGATGTCCACGCTCTGGAAGGACCTCGCGAGGTCGCGGCCCAGCACATTCCGGCCCCAGCCCGCCATACCCCTGCACGAGGACGGACCGGCAGCATGACGCTGAGCCTGCTGGAGCGACACCGACTCGCCGTCCTCGGCTGGGTGGCGACCGTTGCGACGTCGTTGAGCCTGTTCACGGCGTTCCAACAGAAGGGGTACGTCGTTGTGGCGGCGGCGCTCAGCGGGCTGCTCGTGGGGCTGGGCATGGTGATGCGGCACCTCCATGTGCCGACTCTGCTGGTGCCGATCGCCCAGGTCGTCGTCGCGGCCGAGGTGCTACTCGTCACCTACGGAGACCACACCGTCTACGGGGTGGTCCCCACCTCGGCGACGCTGTCTCGAGTCCAGGACTCGTTCTCGGCCGGCATGGACATCGCGCAGCGGTACGCCGCACCCGTGCCGCCAAACTCCGGCCTGATGCTGATGACCGTGGGGTTCATCGCCTTGGTGGCGATCGCCGTGGACCTGCTCGCCGCAGGCCTGGCCAGGGCGCCGCTTGCCGGGCTGGCCCTGCTGGCGCTCTACTCGGTGCCGGTCGCCTCCCTTCCCGACGGCGTGCCGGCGCTGGGATTCATCCCCGGCGCCGCCGCCTACATGACCCTGCTGATGGTCTCCGAACGCGAGCGGCTGGCGCACTGGGGACGGCACGTCGCCCGGTCCTCTGTCACCGCGCAGCTCGAGCAGGTGGACACGTCCAGTCTCGTGGCCAGCGGACGACGCCTCTCGCTGTTCGCGATCACGCTGGCAGTCGTGCTCCCCGTGCTGGTCCCGACCTTCACCAGCACGCTGCTGCGTGGCGACGGGGGCCTGGGCAACGGCGACGGTTCGTCGCTCAGCTTCGGCAACCCGATGGTGTCCCTCGCCTACAGCCTGCACCGCAAGGATCCGGTCGACCTCGTCGAGGTCTCGAGCGACACGCTGCCGACCTACCTCAGGCTGACGGCCCTCGACGAGCCGGGCCCCGACGGGTGGATCAGCAGCGGGACCGACCTCTCGTCGACGGTGGCGGTGACCGATCTGCTGCCAGCACCGGTCGGCCTGTCGGCTGCGGTGGAGCGGCGGGGAGCCTCGATGAATGTCACGCTGCTCGACGACTTCCCGCGCAGCGAGGTCTGGCTGCCGGTCCCTTTCGACCTCACCGGTCTGACGCTCACCGGTTTCCCGGGCGAGTTCGCCTACGTGCCGAGCGACCAGACCGTGCTCAGCCGCAGCCGGGACGTCCTCGACCACGTCTCGAGCTACGTCGCGACGTACCTGGTGCCGGCCCCCACCGAGACGCAGCTGCAGAGCGCCACGCCGGCCCCGGCCGACATCGTCTCGAGGTTCGGCAGAGTGCCGCCCGGGGTCCCGCTCGGGGTCGGTTCAGCGGCTCGGGCGGTCACCGCGAACGCGTCGACCGACTACGAGCGCGCGCTCGCGCTGCAGAGCTTCTTCCGTGACGACTCCGCCTTCACCTACGATCTCAGCGCCGGCTACGGCAGTGGCTACCGGGCGTTGACGGCGTTCCTGCAGAAGCGCCGCGGATACTGCCAGCAATTCGCCGCCACGATGGCGCTGATGGCCCGCGAGCTGGGTATCCCGTCACGCGTGGTCGTCGGTCTGCTCGCCCCGAGCCAGGCCGACGGCACCAGCTTCGTCTTCTCCTCCCACGATGCCCACGCGTGGCCGGAGCTGTACTTCGGCGATGTCGGCTGGGTGCGGTTCGAGCCTACGCCGGGCAACGGCGCTTCCCCACCGGCGTACACGCACTCCGTGACGGTGCCGCCGCTCACCCCGACCGAGCCCACGACCTCGACGACCAACGGGGGTGGGGCGGGCGGCCGGATCACCGACGAGCCCCCCACGACGTCGGAGGCGCCCAGGGCCCAGGGTGGCGGTGGGGGCACCAGTGGGGGAAGCGTGCCACCGGCGGGGTGGCTCCTCGTGCTGGCGGTCGTGGTCCTCGCCCTGGCGCCGGGCTCCGTCAGGTGGGGGATCCGCCGGTCGCGGATGGCGCGCGCCATCGACGGCGGACCGTCGAGCGAGTACGCCTGGCTGGAGCTGCGGGACCGGGTCATCGACCTCCGGCTCCCGTGGACCGGGTCGCTCACGCCTCGCGCCCGCAGTCGGTTCGTCGAGCCGCTGCTCGGCGGCGACCCGGACGGGACTGCTGCCCTGGACCGGCTCAGCCTCACGGTGGAGCGGGCCCGCTACGCGAGGTCACCGCTTGTCGGGGCGCAGCCGGCCGAGGACGCGCGGCAGATCATGGCGGCGATCGACCGCGGTGCCGACCGAAAACGGCGGCTCCAGGCGTTCCTGTGGCCCGCGTCGCTGATGCCGGAGCTGCGCGTCACGTGGGCGCGCTGGCGGTCCAGGCTGGCCGGTCCCGAGCCCCAGCCGTAGCCGGGTGGAACGCGGTCGCGTCCGACAGGCTCAGAAGTCGTCGCGGCGCCGACGCCAGCGGTCTTCCATCCGGTTCATGAACCCCGACGGCTGCGTCGACTGTCGGCCCTTGGCCTTGCCGATCGGGTGGACGTTGCTGGGCAGGTCGGGGTCGCCGAGCCGGCGCCAGTGGGTGATCGCCAGGTAGGCGCAGGCGAGCATGATCACGAAACCACCGACCGCGACGGCGGTGATCGTGGTGACCGCGCCGGCCATCAGGACGGCGACACCGACGGCGAATCCGATCGTGGCGAGGACGGCAATCTGCTTGTGCTTCTTGCGCGTCGAGGAGCCGCGGATGGTCGACACGAACTTCGGGTCTTCCGCCGCGAGGGCTTCTTCCATCTGCTCCAGCAGACGCTGCTCTTCCTCTGAGAGCGGCACCGTGTCCTCCCGCCGACGAGGTGTGTTGTCGGATCTGTGCTCAGTCTAGGCGCCGCTTCGCCACACGGAAACCCGGACAACCAAATTAGTGGCTGTAGCGTCTATCTCCATGAAGGCTTGTGCCCAGACATCAGACGTGGAGGACCAGTGAAGAGACGTGCGGGGTTGGTGGCCGCGATGGTGGGGACCTTTGCGGTCACCCTGTCGTCGGCTGTCGTAGCGGCGCAGCCGGCGGCTGCAGCGGCGCCCACCGGGATGAGCGGGGCGGCGCCCGCGGGACTGAGCGCGCCGTGGGCGCGTGAGTGGACCCGGTATGGTGCTCGCGACGTGGACCAGTACCACATCGCGCATGTCCGCGAGCTGCAGTACCGGCTCAAGTGGGTAGGTCTCTTCCCGGGCACACCGACCGGCTACTACGGGGACGTGACGCGCGCGGCCGTCAAGACGTTCCAGCAGCGCCGCCACCTGTTCCCGAGCGGCACTGCGACGGGCGCGACCTGGCGGCTGCTTCTCCAGCGCACGGTCCGCAACCCCGGCGGTATCCCCGCCACCTGCAAGACGGCGGGCTGGCACGCCTGCTACGACCGGAAGTTCCACTCGGTCACGCTCTGGTACGGCGGTTCGATCCGCAACACCTGGCTGGTTCGCGGCGGCAGCTACACGACCCAGACGAGGGTTGGGACCCATCAGGTCTACTACCGCGACATCGACCACGTGTCGAGCCTCTATCACGCGCCGATGCCGTACTCGCAGTTCTTCGACGGCGGCGAGGCGCTGCACGGCTCGCGGCTGATGATGGACCCCTTCGTCGACCACAGCCACGGCTGCGTCAACTTCTACGTCGAGGACGCCCGCCAGCTCTGGAACGCGACCCACGACAAGACCCTCTGGGTGACGGTCTACGGCGCCTGGTCCTAAGCACACCGGGCGGCCTGACCTGCACCGAAGGGGTGGATGTCGGCCGCTGGCCTTGGCGTGCCACGCAGGTCCCGGGTGGGACGGGCGATGTCGTGGTCAGGGTCTGCCGGCGACGAGCAGGGTCGCGGGGAGCACGGCCTGGTGGCCGAATCTCAAGGTGGCCTTGTCCACCGCCCGCTCGGCGTCCTCCCAGCCGTGCTCGCGGGCACCCAGCACGAGCTGGCGAGTTGTCGACGCCGCCTCGACGAGACCCTGGACCCGGACCCCGACCAGCCGCAGCCGGGCCCGCTGCAGGCCGAGCCCGGTGAAGAGGCCGAGCGCCGCCTGGTAGATCTCCGGGGTCAGGTTGGTGTACTCGCGCAGCGTGCGGGACCGGGTGATCGTGGTGAAGTCGGAGAACCGCACCTTGACCACGACGGTGCGCCCGACGACGTCGGCGGTCCGCATCCGAGCGGCGACCTTGCGGGTCAGTCGCAGCAGCTCGCGGGCCACCACGTCGGAGTCGTCGGTGTCGCGGCTGAACGTCTCGTCGGAGCCGATGCTCAAGGCGTGCTCCTCGTGCGGTCCTCGTCGTACCGTCACCGGACGGTCGGCGTCGCCCCACGCGAGGGCATGCAGCTGAGTGCCGAGGAGAGGCCCGACCGCTCGCCGCAGGGTCAGGGCGGAGGTGTGCGCGAGGTCGCCGACGGTGCGCAGCCCGAGCCGGCGCAGCTGCTCGGCCGTCTTCTCCCCCACCCCCCAGAGCTCGTCGACAGCCAGTGGATGCAGGAACGCCGTCACCTCGGCGGGGGGTACGACGACCAGTCCGTCGGGTTTCGCCCGCCGCGACGCGAGCTTGGCGAGCTGGGTGGTGACGGAGATCCCCACCGAGCAGGTGATCCGCTGCTCGTCGGCGATCCTGGCCCGCAGGTGCTCCCCGATCGCGACGGCGGAACCGAACCTGCGTAGCGCGCCGGTGATGTCGAGGAACGCCTCGTCCATCGAGAGCGCCTCGACCGTCGGGGTCACGCTGCGGAACGTCTCCATCACCGCCGACGAGACCGCGCTCAGCTCGTCGTAGTCGGGGTGGACGACCACCACCTGGGGGCACAACCGGCGGGCTCTCGTCATCGACATCGCCGAGTGGATGCCGAACTGGCGGGCGGCGTACGACGCGGACAGCACCACACCCCGGTTGCCGCCGCCGGCGATGACCGGCAACCCCTGCAGCTCGGGCCGGTCCCGGATCGCCACGCAGGCGTAGAACGCGTCCATGTCGACGTGCAGGACCGTGCACCCCGTGGAGTCGGCCCTCACGGATTCGTCCGATCCGCCGAGGGTGGAAACCACCGCGCTGGGCCGGACGAATCCTCAGAGTTTGCGGGCGAGCAGGTGCAGCTGGGTCGCGAGCGGCAGGAAGTCGGCGTGGGTGCAGACCGCCGCCTCGAGCTCACGCAGCCGCTCGGCGCCTCCCGGCTGCGCGTCGACGACCCGGCTGGCGACGTGGTCGGTGAACACCCGGACACCTCGTACCTCGGCAACCGTGAACCCGGCAGCCCCCACCAGCGACTCGAGCTGCTGACGGCTGAACCGCCTCGGCGCCCGGTCGAGGCCGTCACGCAGCATCGCGGCCGCCTCGTCGAGGTGGCCGCCGAGCACCCGGGCGAACACCGCGCCGGACTGCTGCGTCGCGAGCACAGTGAGGTGGCCACCCTCACGGGTGATCGCGGCAACGGCCCGCAACGCCTGCGCCGGCTCGTCGACGACCTCCAGGACGCCGTGGCACACCACGAGGTCGGCAACCGCGTGTCCCACCAGGTCAGCCACGGTGACGGCGTCACCGATGACGCCGCGGACCAGTGCCGTGACTCCGGCGTCGGCGGCTCGCCGCTCCAGCGCGGCAAGGGCGTTCGGGCTCGGGTCGACGACGGTGACGCGATGCCCGAGCTCCGCGACGGCAACGGCCAGCCCGCCGGTGCCACCTCCGAGGTCGACGACGTGCAGGAACGCGCCCGGCTCACCGCCCGCACCTGGCGCCAGCACCTGGCGTAACGCGTCCCAGACCAGGGCACCCGGGCCGCGAGCCGACACCACCACGAGGAGATTCTCGCGAATCGCGGGAAGATGGCTCGCAACACGCCGAGCGCGCGGGCCGTCTTCCCGCAATTGCGGGTGAGGGAACGGCGTCGTGTCACGGTCAGCCTCCTGCGCTGCCGGGGCTCGAGTGCCACAGCTTGCGTGGCGCCGTCTTCGTGTCGGTGCCGGCGGGCTTGAGGTCGGCGTACGGCGACTGACGGAAGCCGCTGGGATGCACGAGCACCCGCTGGGGTGGCGGCGCGTCGAAACCGACGGGCACCACGTCGAGGATCGCGTGCACCCCCGCCACCCCGTCGCGCTGCCAGGCGGCGTACAGCTCCGGGAGCTCCCAGCACCCGGTGGCCCGCAGCGACACGCCGCGCGGTCCGGTACGGCGCAGCTCGCCCCGCACCACGAGCAGCCAGGAGTGGAACACCGTGGCGGCGTAGGGGCCCTGGACGTCCTCGAAGAACGTGGCGTCGACCGGCCCGCTGCCGTCGTCGAGGGTCAGGAAGATCACCCGCCGGCCGGACCGGATGGGCGGCGTCTGGGTGGCGACCTTGACGCCGGCGACGAGCAGCTCCGCCCGGTTGCGCCGCCTCAGCAGGTCGCGCGACCAGGTGACACCGAGGTCGCGCAGCATCGGGGCGTAGAAGTCGACGGCATGGTGGCTCACGTCGAGCCCGAGGATCTCGAGCTCGGCGCGCACCCGCTCGGCGCCCGACATCTCCGGCAACCCGGACGGCTCGGCGAGCGCCGGCACGTCGCCGAGGTCGAGCGTGAGCTGGACGGCGGTGACGGGGTCGACCGGCTGCGGCCCCTGCGACTGGGCCGCCGCCAGCAGCCGCGGGTCGCTGGGCAGGCCGCTCGAGCCGGGTCCGGTCTCGGTCCCCCGCCGGCTCCGCGCCGACCGGGGGGAGGCGGCGCGGACCGCCCGGTCGGTGGCCCGGGTCCACCTGTCGAGCTCGGCCACCTGGAGCAGCAGGTCGCGCCGGGTCACGGTGCCGCGGCGGCGTACCGGCACCGCCGACCCGATGCCGTAGAGCGCGTCGAGCCCGCCCGCCAGCACCAGCCGCTCCGCGACCGGACGAGACACCCGGGCCCGCTGCCACAGGTCGGTCAAGGAGCAGAACGGCCGCGCCGCCATGATCCGGACCACCTCGGCTTCGCTGATCCCCTTGACCTCCGCCAGCGCCAGCCGGATGCCGTAGCAGGTGTCGAGCCGCTCGACCCGGTAGACGTCGTCGGACACGTTGACGTCGAGCGGCAGCACGGCGATCCCGACGTGCCGGGCGTCGTCGAGGATCAGCCGCTTGGGGTACATCCCCGGGTCGTAGGTGAGCAGCCCGGCGATGAACGCGGCCGGATGGTGGGTCTTCAGCCACGCCGACTGGAACGTCGGCAGCGCGAACGCGGCGGCATGGGCCTTGCAGAAACCGAACGAGGCAAAGGCTTCCAGCACCTCCCACACCCGCGCGACGACCGCGAGCGGGTAGCCGGCGGACAGGGCACGCGGGAAGAACCAGGTTCTGATGTCCTCCTTGCCCTCCCGGTGCCCGAGCGCCCGGCGGGCCTCGTCGGCCTCGGCCAGGCTGCACCTGGCGAAGATCGCGATCATCTCGATGACCTGCTCGTGGAACACGACGACGCCGTAGGTCTGCTCGAGCACTGGCCGGAGGTCGGGGTGGAGGTACTCGGCGTCGGACCAGCCGTGCCGCACCCGCAGGAACGGGTTGATCATGTCGCTCTTGACCGGGCCGGGACGGAACAGCGAGATGTCGATGATGATGTCCTCGAACCTCTCGAGGGGGAACTTGCCGACGAGCTCGCGCTGTCCCGGCGACTCGATCTGGAAGCAGCCGAGCGTCTTCGTGCTCTGGATCAGCGCGTACGTCGCAGGGTCGTCGCGTGGCACCTCCGACTCGTCGTCGAGGTGGATGTCGAGACCGTCGACCCTGGCCACCTCGTCGA
>JBBJMF010000086.1:0-12447 GCA_037719575.1 Nocardioidaceae bacterium | reverse complement strand
GTCGCCGCCAGCGCATCGAGAGACTCGATGCGCACCTTGCTCGGCCCGGCGCCGAAGCGGCCGTCGCCGGGCAGCAGGTCGGACGGGATCGTCAGGTCGGACATCGGCACGCCTTCCGTTGCCTACTCGGCCCAGCTCGGGTTCCAGCCCTCGACGGAGTCGGGCTGGCGCGCTGAGGGTCCCGCGTAGTAGGCGGACGGCCGGATCAGCCGACCCGTGCGCTTCTGCTCGAGGATGTGTGCGCTCCATCCGGCGGTGCGGGCACACGTGAACATCGACGTGAACATGTGCGGCGGAACCTCGGCGAAGTCGAGGATGATCGCGGCCCAGAACTCGACGTTGGTCTCGAGCACCCGGTCGGGTCGCCGCTCCCGCAGCTCCTTGAGGGCGGCCTTCTCGAGCGCCTCCGCCACCTCGTAACGCGGCGCGTCGAGCTCGCGGGCGGTCCGGCGGAGCGTGCGCGCTCGCGGGTCCTCGGCGCGGTAGACCCGGTGGCCGAAGCCCATCAGCCGCTCGCCGTTGTCGAGCAGCTCCCTGACGTAGCCGGAGGCGTCGCCGCGGCGCTCGACCTCCTCGATCATGTGCAGCACCCGCGACGGGGCGCCGCCGTGGAGAGGCCCGGACATCGCACCGACGGCGGCCGAGAGGCTCGCCGCGACATCGGCTCCCGTCGACGCGACGACCCGTGCGGTGAACGTCGAGGCGTTCATCCCGTGCTCAGCTGCCGACGTCCAGTAGGCGTCGACGGCCAGGACATGCTTGGGATCGGGCTCGCCGCGCCACCGTGTCATGAAGCGCTCGGTGATGGTCTGGGCCTTGTCGATCTCCGCCTGCGGCACCATCGGCTGGCCGAGTCCGCGGGCCGCCTGAGCGACGTACGACAGCGCCATCACCGCGGTGCGCGCGAGGTCCTCGCGGGCCTGCTCGTCACTGATGTCGTAGAGCTGGCGCATGCCCCACGCCGGCGCGATCATCGCGATCGCGCTCTGCACGTCCACCCGGATGTCACCCGAGTGGACGGGGATCGGGTAGGGCTCGGCGGGTGGCAGGCCGGGCTCGTAGGTGCCGTCGACGAGCAGGCCCCAGACGTTGCCGAAGGGCACCCGCCCCACGAGGTCCTCGATGTCGATGCCGCGGTAGCGAAGGGCCGAGCCTGCCCGGTCGGGTTCGGCGATCTGGGTCTCGAAGGCGATGACGCCCTCGAGACCGTGGTGGATCTCGACCATTCGTCACTCCTCGTACGACGGTTTCCCCCGGCCCCATTGTCGCCCACCGCGCGGGGCCAGGGTGTCAGGGGGCGAGACGCTCGAGCGTCCACCTGGTCTCGTCGACCCGGTCGTAGCGCAACCGGTCGTGCAACCGGCCGGGCCGGCCCTGCCAGAACTCGATCCGGTGGGGGCGGACCCTGATACCGCCCCAGTGCTCGGGTCGCGGCACCACCGCCTGGCCGTCGAACCGATCCAGCTCATGCCGGTAGCGCTCCTCGAGAAATGCCCGGGACTCGACGGTCTCCGACTGTGGGGACGACCAGGCCCCGAGCTGTGCAGGGCGCGGCCTGGTAGCGAAGTAGGCGTCGGACTCCTTCTCGGCAACGAGCGACGCCACGCCCTCCACCCGCACCTGGCGCTCCAGCGGGTGCCAGGGGAAGAGCAGCGCGCAGCGAGGCTCGGCGGCGAGCTCCACCGCCTTGCGGCTCCGGTAGTTGGTGAAGAACACCAAGCCCCGCTGGTCCAGTCCCTTGAGGAGCACCATCCGCGCCGACGGCCCCTCGGGGCCGACCGACGAGACCACCATGGCGTTCGGCTCGTGCAGGCCGGCGGCGGAGGCGGCGTCGAGCCAGTCCCCGACCGCGGTGATCGGGTCGGCGCCCAGGTCGTCCTCGGCGAGGCCGCGGTCCTCGTACTCGCGTCTCCAGGCTGCGGTGTCGCGCGCGGGAGGTTGGGTCACACCGCGAACCTATCGGGAGCGACATCGACGCCGTCGCCCAGCGGGCATGAACAGACCCGCGGGCTGGTCACGGCTGGTGCCGCGGCTGGATGGACTGTCCAGCGCCCGCGGGTCCGGGTAGCCAACGTGAATTCGCTACGTCGTCCTCGAGGATGTGGCGCCTCCACACACGTGGAGGTCCGATCCATGGTCGGCCGGCTAGCGGCTGGCCACCTCACAAGTCCGTTGAGAATGCATCTGGCGGACCACCTCCCTTCATGTGTGGCTTCACGCTACGTCGCGGCAACACGGCAGGCAAGCCATTTCGCCAGGCAGGAATGTCGCCGGTGCCGTCCCCGGCACCCCTTCGGAACCGGCGAGCTCTGAGGCGACGGCAGTGCCTCTAAGGTGGGCGGGTGCCGCGTCGCCTGGGCCGTCTGCTGACGGACGTCAGACCGCTCCAGGCGTCGCGTGACTATCGCCGGCTGTGGATCGGGAACACCGTCTCGCAGCTCGGGCAGCAGATGACTGCGGTGACCATCGCGATCCAGGTCTACGCGCTGACCCGCTCGACCTTCTCGGTCGGCCTGGTCGGGTTGTTCGCCCTGGTGCCGCTGGTGACCTTCGGGCTTTACGGGGGGGCGATCGCCGACGCTGTCGACCGGCGCAAGCTGGCGCTCGTGTCGTCGTTGGGGTTGTGGCTGCTCTCGATCGTGCTGGTCGTCCAGGCGGTGACGCAGCTCGGCTCGGTGGCCGCCCTGTATGCGGTGGTCGCCGCGCAGTCGGCGTGCTTCGCCGTCAACAGCCCGACCCGGAGCGCGATCGTGCCGCGGCTGATCGACCGCGAGCTGCTGCCCGCAGCAAACGCGCTCAACATGGCGTCGTTCAACCTGGGCTTCACAGTCGGGCCGTTACTCGGGGCTCTGGCGATCAGCGCGGCGGGCTACGAGCTCGCCTACGCGATAGATGCGGTGACGTTCCTGGCGGCGCTGTACTCACTGTTCCGGCTGCCGCCGATCCCGCCGCAGCCGTTGGAGGGCCAGCCGCCGACCCGGCCCGGGCTTCGGTCGGTCATCGAGGGGTTCCGCTTCCTGGCAACGGCTCCGAACCTCCGGATGACGTTCGTCGTCGACATGTGCGCGATGGTGCTGGCCCAGCCTCGGGCGCTGTTCCCAGCTGTGGCTGGTGGGTTCTTCGGTGGGGGAGTGCGGACTGTGGGTCTGCTGCAGGCGTCGCCGGCGATCGGGTCGCTGCTGGCGTTCGCGTTCTCCGGGTGGGTGAGCAAGATCCGTCGGCAGGGCAAGGCGATCGTGATCGCGGTGCTCGTGTACGGCGCAGCGGTGGCTGCCTTCGGCTTCGCGCGCTCCTTGTGGGTGGGGGTGGTCTTTCTGGCGATGAGTGGCGGTGCTGACATGATAAGCGCCGCCTACCGCTCGACGATGTTGCAGGTCGCGGCCCCCGACAACCTGCGCGGTCGGTTGCAGGGAGTGTTCACCGTCGTCGTGGCCGGCGGACCGCGGATGGGCGACTTCGTGATGGGATCGACCGCCGCGCTGCTGACCCCGACGCTGGCGCTCGGCGCCGGTGGGCTGGCCTGCATGGTCGGTGTGCTCGTCGCCGGCGGCACGCAGCGCCGCTTCCTCGCCTACGACTCCGACGACCCCGTCCCCTGACCCCTCCACTGTTCAGTCGCCGAGAGATCCGACAATGGAGCGCCCCCCACCATCTCAATGTCGGATCTCAGGAGCGCGCGGTGTTGAAGGGGGCCGGGTCGACGGCTATCCACGTGTGCTCGGCCCGGCCGACAAGCCGTCCGTCGTCGTAGAGGCTTGTTGCCGTGAACGTCTTGCGGCCCTCCTCGCCGAGGAGCCGGCCGACCAGGACGTGCGGCCGCCCGATGCGGGGCGGCGTCTCGCAGAGCGCCGTCATGCGCCCGAGGACCAGGGGCCGCTGCTCGAGGTCGGCCGTCCAGCCACCGGGACAGTCCAGCGCCGCCCAGGCGAACTCCGCGCTGGCGAGCGACCCGTAGTCACCGGTGACGAGTGACGGTTCCGGGACCCAGACACATGCCGTGCGCCCGGGAGCGACGATCCCGGGCGCCAGCCGCATCCCGTCGCCAGGCTCGCGGGCCGGCCCGCAGACGAAGCAGCCCGGGAACGGGTGGTTCGTCGCTCCCCGGTACGCCGACCTGGCCGCGCTGGCCGACCCGAAGTCGACGGCCTCGACCAGGCCGCCGACGAACGCGCCGGGTGCGGCGCTGGCGACCAGCAGGTCGTCGTACCACAGCTCGACGCCCTCGGCGCCAACGCCCGCCGCGCGCACGTCGAGCGCCCGGTCGAGCGGCGGCGGTCGACGCAGCGTCACGGTGACCGGCACCTCGCTCCCGACGAAGGACGCCAACCGGCCCGCCGTGTAGCCGCCGTTGCCGGAACCGGCAGGTCCCCGGAAGCGGCCACCGATCCTGATCGAACGGCTCGGCGGCGTGGGCATGGGATTCGAGGTCATCGTTCTCGCCTCACCGGTTTCGGACTGCCTCGTAGCGGGCCAGCGCCTCACGCCGCTCCGTCGCGTGGTCGACGATCGGGTCGTGCGGCTGGTGCAGCTGCGCGGTCGGCAGCTCGCGGAGCTCGGGCACGTGGCGGCGGATGTAGGCGCCGTCGGGGTCGAACTTCTTGCCCTGCTCGATCGGGTTGAAGACCCGATAGTACGGCGCCGCGTCGGTGCCGCAGCCCGCCGTCCACTGCCAGCCGTGCTGGTTCGACGCGAGGTCACCGTCGACGAGCCAGCGCATGAAGTGGCGCGCGCCGTGCTGCCACTCGATGTGCAGGTCCTTGACGAGGAAGCTGGCCACGATCATCCGCACCCGGTTGTGCATCCAGCCCTCCGACCGCAGCTGGCGCATGCCAGCGTCGACGATCGGGTATCCGGTACGGCCCTCGCGCCAAGCGTCGAAGTGGGCGCCCGGCTCCGCGTAGGACATGCTCGCGAGCTCGGGGCGGTAGTAGTCGCGCGCCGAGTCGGGTCGCCGGGCCAGGACGTCCGCATAGAACTCCCGCCAGGCGAGCTCGGTCTCGTAGCGCTGGCGCGACTCGCCGCGCCGCTCGCGCAGGTCGGCCAGCATGGTGCGGGGATGAATCTCGCCCCACTTCAGGTGGACCGACATCCGCGAGGTGGTGTTCCGGCCGGGGTAGTCCCGAGATGAGCTGTATGTTGCGAGACCGGTTTCCAGGAACTGGTGCCAGCGGCGGCGAGCGGCCGCCTCGCCGGCTGGCGGCAGATGGATGCCGTCGGGTCGCTCGACCTCCGGCAGGTCGTCGCCTGGCAGGTCGAGCAGCCAGTTCACGTCACGCGAAACAGGGAGCGGGTCCGGCCAGCCGTGCTCGCGCCAGGCCCGGCTGAACGGCGTGAATACCTGGTAGCCCCCGTCCTGCTGGTTGCGCACCTCTCCGGGCTCGACCGCGTACGGCGACCCGCGGCGCACCAGTCGACGGCCCCCGCCGTCCTGCAGCGCCTCTTCGACTCCCTGGTCCCGTCGGGCGCCGTACGGGCCGAAGTCGGCGGCGACGAAGACCTCCTCGGCGTCGACCTCGGCCGCAACGGCGGGTACGACCTCAGCCGGGTCGCCAGACCGCACCACGAGCCCGCCGATCCGCTCACTCAGGGCGGCCAGGCTGGCGAGCAGGTAGGAGCGCCGGGAGGGGCCCGCCGGTCGCCACAGTCTCGGATCCAGGACGAAGAGCGGGACGACGTCGTCGCCGGCGTCGACCGCAGCCATCAGGGCGGGGTTGTCGGCGAGGCGCAGGTCGCGGCGGAACCACATGATCGAGATGGCCATCGACCCCATCATGACGGACCCGCACGGTAGCCTCTCCTGGTAGGTCCGAGCGACAGGTGGGCAGCGACGAGTGACTGATCTGATCGACACGACCGAGATGTATCTCAAGACGATCTTCGAGCTCGAGGAAGAGGGCATCGTCCCGCTCCGCGCGAGGATCGCCGAGCGGCTGCACCAGTCAGGACCGACCGTCAGCCAGACCGTGGCCCGGATGGAGCGTGACGGCCTGCTGACGGTCGAAGGGGACCGTCACCTCCAGCTCACGCCCGACGGGAGCAGGCGCGCGATGCGGGTGATGCGCAAGCACCGGCTCGCGGAGCGGCTGCTCGTCGACGTCATCGGCCTTGAGTGGGAGCAGGTCCACACCGAGGCCTGCCGGTGGGAGCACGTGATGTCGGAGACCGTGGAGCGCCGCCTGGTCGAGATCCTCGACCACCCCACCCAGTCGCCCTACGGCAACCCGATCCCTGGGCTCGACGAGCTGGGCGAGGGCGGCGACTACGAAGGGTTCCTGGTCGGCGTCGAGCCGCTCGACCAGGTCGTGACGGCCGGTGAGACCAGGGTGCGGCTGGCCCGGATCGGGGAGCCGATCCAGACCGACGAGTGGCTGATGGGTCGGTTACGCAGCCTGGAGGTCCTTCCCGGCCGGGTGATCACGGTCTCGCAGGACGGCGACGGCGCCGTCGTCCTCGGCGCCGGGACCGACACCCTGCAGATCGACGTCGAGACGGCCGCCCACGTGTTCGTGAGGAATGCCTGACGTGACGAGGCGCGTGGCGGCCTCTACCGGGGCCACCACGGCCGCATGTCCTGCGGTGGCGCGCGGCCTCGTGGCCGTCACCGCGCTCGCTGTGCTCGCCGGGTGTGGTGCCGACACCGGCTCCGACGGCGGCGCGGACGTGAGTCGGCGTACGCCGATCTCCCCGGCCGACACGAGCCCGGAGCCGCACCCGCCGACGCAGGCTCCCCACACCCGCGACGCCGCGCAGCCCGGACGGGGCGACACGCCGCCCAGCTCTGTCGCGGGTGCGGAGATGTCCGAGCCGCTGCGGTTCGGCACCCTGCAGGTGCGTCCCCTTGCCTACCGGAGAGCGGGCTTCGACGGCGCCGCGACTGGGACGCGCGTCGACATCGTGACCGTGGAGGAGTGCGCCGCTGCCGGGTTTGCGCGGGTGCGGCACCGCACGTGGCACCTTGTCGACGCGGCCGGCGAGCCGCTGGGGTTCGCGGGCGGCAACATCGTCAACGGCAACCCCACGGAGGACCTGCCGGTAAGCCTCTCACCTGGCCAGTGCATCGACACGAAGCTCGCGATCGGGGTGCCCGCCGGGTCGACACCCGTCGCGGTGAAGGACGGTCCGGACAACACCTGGGTCCTGGCGGACTGACCCGAGCGTGAGAAGCCCCTTCACGGACCTCCCCAGGGAGGTCGGCGTACTCGCCGCTGTCTCGGTCGCCGTGGCAGTCGGCTTCGGTGTGGTCGCGCCCGCCATCCCGGAGTTCGCGCGCTCTTTCGGGGTCGGCAAGACCGCTGCGGGCGCGGTGATCTCCGCGTTCGCGCTGATGCGGTTCGTCTCCGCGCTGGGCGGGGGGCGCCTGGTCGACGCGTTCGGGGAGCGCATCATCTTGGCGTCGGGCATCGGGATCGTCGCGGTGTCGACTGGCCTCGCCGGACTGTCGCAGAGCTACGAGCAGCTGCTGATCCTGCGCGGCATCGGGGGCATCGGGTCGGCGATGTTCACGGTGTCCGCGACGGCGCTGCTTTTCCGCGTAGTGGGTTCGGAGAGCAGAGGGCGGGCGACCGGGCTGTTCCAGTCCGGTTTCCTCATCGGTGGCCTGCTCGGTCCGCTCGCAGGGGGGTTCCTCACCGACTACTCGCTGCGCCTGCCGTTCTACGTCTACGCAGTCTCGCTGGTCGCCGCTGGGGGGATCGCCTCGCTCTTCCTGTCCAGCAGCCGCCTTCGACCCGAGACGCCGGAGGCCGTCCCCGGGATGGCCGCGGCAGGGCCGGACGGCGACCGAGCGGACGGGGAGGAACCGCCGGCCACCCGGCTGCGTGAGGCGTGGGCCCATCCGGCGTACCGGGCTGCCGTGACGGTGAACTTCGCGATCGGCTGGGCCTTCTTCGGGGTGCGGATGAGCCTGATCCCGCTCTTCGTCACGGAGGTGCTGCACGCCCGCGTGATCTGGATCGGGGTCGGCTTCCTGTGCACGTCGCTGGCCCAGGTGAGCTGCCTGCTGCTGGCCGGGAGGATGGTCGACAAGGTCGGCCGGCGACCTGCGATGGTGGTCGGGTGCCTCATCGCGGGGATGTCGCTGGCGAGCCTCTCGGTGACCCGGGTGCTTCCGGTCTTCCTGGTCGCAATGACCGCACTCGGCGTGGGCGGGGCGTTCGTGGGTACGGCGCCCGGTGCCGTGGTCGGCGACATCATGCGGGGGCGCGGGGGCAAGGTGGTTGCCGTCTTCCAGATGGCGGCCGACGCCGGGGTCATCACCGGGCCACTCGCGGCCGGCTGGCTCGCCGACGAGGTCTCGTTCGGTGCCGCCTTCGTCGCCTGCGCGGTCGTGGTGTTCGCCGCGATGGTGGCGGCGCTGCGGATGCCGGAGACGCTCCCCCTTCGGGTCAGAGATCCCTGATGTGGATGTAGACGTACGACGACGTCGGGACCGTCCGGACGTCGTACACGCCTGGCTGGTAGTTGTAGTCCTCGATCGTGACGACTCCGTCGCCGACCGCCGCGACCCAGGCGACGTGCCCGTAGCGGTCGGACTCCGCGATCGCACCCCGCGACGGCACCGAGTCGACCCGGTAGCCGAGCGCCCGCGCGTTGTCGTCCCAGTTGTAGGCGTTGCCGAACCGGCCGCCACCCATGAAGTTGTTGAAGTCCACATGGTTTGCGCTGTTCATTCGCCAGGCGACGAAACTGGTGCACTCGCGGTTGTAGAAGCGCCACGGGTCGATGATCGAGTCCTTCTCGGCATTTCTCAGATATCGCGGATAGTCGTCACCGAGGACGCCGCCGACTCCCTTGGATGCCCACCTCGCCACCCCTTTGTGGTAGATGACGAGATTTCCGTCTGTCCGAAGAATGGCGTACGCGCCGGGATATCCGGAGGTACCGCTCGACCACAGCTCCTTGCCCAGCGGCCCGTAGATGATGAGGTTTCCGCCGGGTCCCATGATCACCCGCGATCTGTCCACCGTCGTGCCCGATTGCCACTCGACCGAGCCGTCTCGGATGTCGCTGATGACGAGGTTCCCACCGGCCTGCATGGTCAGCTTGTAGTGCCGGTCGGCTGATTTCAGGAACTGGCCAGCGCGGAGCGACTCCCTTGCTCTGAGGTAGCTGTTCGTCGTGTTGTTCAACCACAGGACAGCGCCGCGGGGCGAACGGATCCTGAGATTGGAGTCCTCCTGGATCGTCAGCGAGTAGGTACCGGGGGCGTGGCCACCGGAGCCCGTCGTCTTCACCACGGCTCCGTTCGAGGCGTGGACGACGAGGTTGCCGTCCCGCTGGAGGACAGCCGTCGCGCCGCGGTGGCCGGCGGTGCCGAACGACCAGATCACTCGACCGGTGGACGTCAGGCTGATGACCAGGTCACCGGTCGCCAGTAGCGTCAGCTTGTAGCTGCCGGCCGCCGAGATGAGACTGTTGCCGGCCCGGAGGATGACGGCCGAGTGCAGGCTGTCGCCGGTGACGAAGATCCGTCTGAGCGGGCTGACCCCCTTGTCGTGCGCGCGGTCGCCACCCTTGACGACCCGAAACGTGCGGCCGCCCACGGTGTCGAAGACCTGGGCGAACGTGTACGCCGACGCACCGTCCAGCTTCCCGTTCGCGACGGTGCGGAACTTCCCGCCGTAGTAGCGCTGAAGCCGAACCCTCGAACCATCTGCGGCAGGTGACACTGTTCCCTTGATGACGAAGGGAGTACCGACCAGGGGGCTCTGGCTCGGACCCACGATCGTGACGTGGTACGCCTCTGACGCCGACGCGGAAGGTGACGCCGCGACTGTCGCGGTAAGGCAGATCGTCAGAGTGGAGAGGAGAACCAATATGCGTCGGATAGGCGAGGAAGTCATGGGACGGGTCGCGGGATTGGGTTGCGCCAGCGCATTTCGAACCACTTCCGGAGTGCGTCGTGGGTGGTCCGGAGAACGATAGCGCTTTTCAGTCGTGATGGATATGCCAGTATGTTCGCGACTAGCGACGGACGCCGGTATCTCGTAGATGCCGGGGGCGCCCAACGGCGCGGCTGGAGGGCTCAGACATGGGGGGAGTGGTGGGTAGGAGGGGGTTGAGCGAAAGGCCGTTGAACATGCGTTGACGGCACCGGGCGTAATCTTCAGGCTCGGAGTCGTGACTCTGCCATCAGGTCGACGTCGCGGTCGTCGAAGCCGAACGCGGACTGGTCGAGATCGAGCAGCGCGTCTCGGTCCGGGAAGGTGAGAGACTGGTTGACGATGTCGTCGGGCATGGCGAAACCCTCGCACCGGGAGGGGCGTCGCGCTAGCGGATTCCGGGGCCGACGGTCGTCGTACTCGAGGCCTAGGAGCGGTGGCGAAAACTCTCGGGGTTTCCTATGCCTATACACAGGAGTCTCACGGCATCGGCGGGTTGTCTTCAGGGAGTAGCACGCGGTGAGGACAGAGGAGACGACGGCGATGGACCAGCACGGGGAACACTGGCAGTGGATCGGCACGGAACCCGAGCGGCCCTCGCCCGCCCGGCGGTCCAAGGCGGTCGGGGTCGCGGCCGCGCTCATCCTGGTGGGGGGCGCCACAGCGGGCGGGGCGGCGTTCGGCTTCGTCCACTCCACCAGCAGCTCGTCAGCCGCCGGCATCGCCGCGGGCGGGTCCGAGATCGGCGTGCCGGGGCAGCTGCCCACGCAGGGCCAGGCTCCGCAGGACCCGCTGGCTCAACCCCCCTCTAGCGGCAACGGTGGGCAGGAGCCCCACCAGCGTCGCGACGGACGCGCGTCGTCGTACATCCCTCCGGGACGCGCGACGAGCCGCCAGCAGGTCGGCGTTGTCGACATCTACACCCGGCTCAAGTACGAGTCGGCCAAGGCGGCCGGGACCGGCATGATCCTCAGTGCCGACGGCGAGATCCTCACCAACAACCACGTCATCGAAAGGTCCACCCGGATCAGGGTGACGGTCGTGACGACGGGGAATTCGTACGCCGCCACGGTGGTGGGCACCGACAAGGTCGACGACGTCGCGGTGTTGCAGCTCGCGGGCGCCTCAGGCCTAGGCACGATCACCCCGGACACGGGGACGCTGCACCTCGGGGACCCGGTGACGGCCGTCGGCAACGCCATGGGAGTCGGGGGCGTCCCGAGCGCCGCGGAGGGCAGCATCGTCGGCCTCAACCGCTCCATCACCACCCGGAGCGAGGGCGGCGGCGTCGAGGGCGAGCGCCTGACGGGGATGATCCAGGTGGATGCTCACGTCATCTCCGGTGACTCCGGCGGCCCGCTCTACGACGCCGACGACGAGGTCATCGGCATGGACACGGCGGCGTCGTCCTCGCCGCTCCAGTCGGTCGGCTTCGCCATCCCGATCGCCAAGGCCCTGTCGATCGCGGAGCGGATCGAGAGCGGTGAGGAGGGAGGCAACATCTCGATCGGGACGCCTGGGTTCCTTGGCGTGGAGTTCCGGCCCGACTCGTCGTTCTCCACGGCCGGGTCAGGCGCTCTCGTCTCGGGGGTGCTGCGGAAGACGCCTGCGGCCCGCATCGGGCTCGCCCGGGGTGACATGATCACCGTCGTCTCCGGTACCCCGATCACATCAGGCGATCAGCTCAAGTCAGTCCTGTCGCAGCGCCGCAGTGGCGACTCGGTCTCGCTGACCTGGAGGGACGCCCAGGGCGGCTCGCACACCGCCACGGTCACGCTCATCGACGGCCCGGCCGAGTAGCGAGGGAACGTCAGGTGGCAACCGCTGGCATGGACTCTCACGACTCCGACGCGGAGCTCGATGCGTGGTGGGAGAGCGGTCTGACCCAGTCGCAACGAGCGCAGGCCAGAAGGAGAACCGCGCGGAGCGACATGGCGACCGCGGTGCTCGGCTTGAACGACACCCTCATGTGGGCACCGCGCGACCGAAGGTGTCTCCAAAGCGGTCACCTGCCGTGGAAAGTCAAGAGACTCATCCTGAGCCACGACGGGAGAGTCTTCGTCGTCCCCTGGTTCATCTGCTCAGTGGCCGAGGTACGCGAGCGCGCCGTCCGCGCTGTCGAAAGTCTCAGGAACCTGGTAGGGCCGCCCGGCTAGGCGCGGCGTCGCCGCTGAAGGTTTCCGGAGCTCGCGATCAGCTCGAGCTGGGCCCGGCGGTACAGCCGGGTGCCGTCCTGGTGGCGGACGAACGGCACCCGACGCGCCGTTGCCAGCTGGTTGAGTCTCGTGCGGCTGACACCGAGGACGGCGGCAGCGCGCTCTCCGGTCACCCAGTACGAGCTTGCGTCATCGATGTGAGCGCGCCAGGCGTAGACCTCGGCGGCAAGCATCTCGACGCTGTGGCGCGTAAGCCGCGCCTCGCTCTCGTAGCCGCCGTGCCGGGCGTGGGCGGTGACGACGAGTCGCCGTACTGCGGAGACACTGCAGCCCAGGATGAGACCGGACTCCACCAGCGTGAGCTCATCGACCTCGGGCGATGGAGCAACGCGTGGCTGGTCCAACACGAC
>JBBJMF010000167.1:0-2932 GCA_037719575.1 Nocardioidaceae bacterium | reverse complement strand
ACATCGAGGAGCTTTCGAAGTCGGAGCTCGAGCCGCCGAAGCCCTAGCGTCCTCCACAGGCTCGCGGACCGCCACCGCCGTCCACAGGCACGCCGGACCCGCTCGGAACCGTCCCCGCTCTCCACCACGCTGATCGCGGAGGTGGCTGATGACGGCGACGCACGCCCAACGCAAGGCGCTCGGAGACTTTGGCGAGAGGCTCGCAGCTCGACGACTGCTTGAGAGCGGATACACGCTGCTCGACCGCAACTGGCGCTGTCGCGACGGAGAGATCGACATCGTGGCGCGCGACGGCGACGTGTTGGTGATCTGCGAGGTCAAGACGCGGAGCAGCCTGGCGTTCGGCACGCCGCTCGAGTCGATCAACACGGTCAAGGCGGCACGGTTGCACCGGCTCGGCGGGCGATGGCTGCAGGCGCATCCGGAGTTCCGGCCCGTCTCGCGGATTCGCGTCGACGTGGTCGCGATCCTGCGCCGCCGGCGCGGCGCTGCCGTCGTCGAGCACCTGGTGGGGGTGGTGTGACGTGACGACCGGACTGGTGTACTCCGTGGCCCTCGACGGCGTAGACGGGCGGGTGGTGACGATCGAGGCCGACATCAGTGACGGCGTTCCCGGATGGAGCCTGAGCGGGCTGCCCGACACCTGTGTGACCGAGGCGCGCGACCGCTGCCGCGCAGCGATGATCAACTCCGAGCACGCCTGGCCGGACCGCAGGATCACGGTGGCGATGTATCCCGCCGACGTCCGCAAAGTGGGTTCGCACTACGACCTGGCGATTGCGCTGGCGCTGCTGATGGCCAAGCAGGTGTTGCCCGGCGACGCCCTCGGCTCCACTGCAGTCTTCGGTGAGCTGGCGCTCGACGGCAGGCTGCGGGGCGTCCCGGGTGTACTGCCGGCAGTCCTGGCCGCCGGCGAGTCAGGTCTCAGCCGCGTCATCGTCCCTGAGGTCAATGTTGCCGAAGCGCGGCTCGTGCCTGGACTCGACGTGGTGGGGGTTCGGTCGCTACGCGAGTGTCTGGCGTTGCTGACCGGCGAGGACTACGTCGACGACGAGTCGCCGATGCCGTTGCACGTCGTGGGCGACGGCTGGCACCCGGTGCGACGCCCCCGCGGGGACGATGCAGACCTGGCTGACGTGCGTGGTCAGGCGCAAGCGCGACGCTCGGTCGAGGTAGCCGCTGCGGGTGGGCACCATCTGTTCCTCCAGGGTCCGCCGGGGGCAGGCAAGACGATGCTCGCCGAACGGTTCCCACGGCTGCTCCCCGACCTGGAGCTGTCGGCTGCGATCGAGGTCAGCAAGATCCATTCATTGGCGGGTCTGTTGAGCCGTGAGGACCCGCTGATCGTCCGACCACCCTTCCTCGCTCCCAACCACACCGACACCGTGCCGTCAGTGGTCGGCGGCGGCGCCCGCGTCATCAGACCGGGTGCGATCAGCCTGGCGCACCTGGGCGTCCTCTTCCTCGACGAGGCACCCGAGTTCAAGCCGACCGTGCACGACGCGCTGCGCCAGCCGCTCGAGAGCGGCGAGATCTCCATCCGGAGGGCGGAGGGCGCGGCGAAGTTTCCGGCGCGCTTTCAGCTGATCCTGGCAGCCAACCCCTGTCCCTGTGGGGGCGGATCCGGCAAGAGCCATTGTCGTTGCGGCGCGGTCGTCACCCATCGCTACCAGCAGCGCGTCAGCGGCCCGGTGCGTGACCGCATCGACATCGTGCACTCCGTCCTGCCGGTGTCGCGAAACGAGATGCGCCAACCGGTCCCTGCGGAGGGGACCACTGCTGCGGTCGCCGCGCGCGTGCAGCGGGCCCGAGAGCGCCAGCGCGTGCGTTACCGAGACACCCCTTGGGTCACCAACTCCGAGGTGCCGGGCTACGAGTTCCGCCGACTCTGTCCGCTCGACCGAGAAGCCATGGAGCTGATCGAGGACGCGGTCGCCGACGGGAGGCTGACGCAGCGGGGCGCAGACCGGGTGGCGCGGATGGCATGGTCGGTCGCTGACCTGTCTTCCGACGAGCGACCGTCGCGCGTCCACGTGAGCGAAGCGCTGTTCCTGCGCTCGGACGGTGAGCTCGGCGAGTCGTTCCCGGGCCGGTGGGTGGCCTGAATGCCTGTCGACGCGGAGGAACGGGAGGCGCGCGTCATCATGAGCCGGGTCGCCGAGCCCGGAGATGTCGATGCCTGCCGCTTGGTCAACGAACACTCAGCGGCCGCACTCGTAGACCGACTCCGCCGTAGGCACCCTGGCGGATCGAAGCTCTCGGACTGGGCCGAACGGATCGGCTCCACGCAGGCCGCGCCGCTCCTCGCGCAGGCGGCGGCCGTCAATGCCCGCTACATCTGTCCCGGCGACCACGACTGGCCGAGCCAGCTCGACGACCTGGCCCGGCTGGATCTCTGCGGGCCGGACCGACACGGTGGAGCCCCCTTCGGGCTATGGGTGCGAGGGTCGCTCGACGCAACAGCACTGCGCGGTCGTGCTGTCGCCGTGGTCGGGTCCCGGTCGGCTACGGCCTATGGCGAGCATGTCGCCGGCGACCTCGCGATGGAGTGTGCTGAGCGTGGTTACGTGGTCGTGTCGGGCGGGGCCTACGGCATCGATGCCGCCGCGCACCGTGGAAGCCTGGCGGCAGACCGGGTCACGGTGGCCGTGCTGGCGGGCGGGATCGACCGGCTCTATCCCTCGGGTAACGCTGCACTCTTGCACCAGATCATCGCCAATGGTTTGGTCGTGGCGGAGGCAGCGCCGGGGTGCGCGCCCAGCAAGTCCCGATTCCTCGTCCGCAACCGGTTGATCGCCGCGCTGGCCCAAGGCACGGTCGTGGTCGAGGCGGCGTTGCGGAGCGGGTCGCTCAACACTGCCCGCTGGGCCCGTGACCTGAACAGGTGGGTGATGGGCGTGCCCGGGCCGGTCACGTCGCGGCTGTCGGCCGG
>JBBJMF010000020.1:0-35498 GCA_037719575.1 Nocardioidaceae bacterium | reverse complement strand
TCAGCCACCGACTCGTATCTCGGCGGCGGTCGCGGCGACGGATCGCGGGAGGGACCGTCGTACCCGCAGCGGCTCGGGAGGGCCTTGCACGAGCTGATCGAGCACCTGCCAACAGACCGGCTCCCCCAGCACGGTGCAAACCCGGCCACCCTGATGATCACCATGACCCTCGACCAGCTCAAGGACGGCCTCGGCGAAGCACTCGCTGACACCGGCACCCCCGTCTCCCCCGGCCAGTGCCGCCGGCTGGCCTGCAACGCTGCCCTGATCCCGGTCGTGCTCGGCGCAGACTCCGCCATCCTCGACCTCGGGCTGTCCCGTCGCCTGTTCGACCGGTACCAGCGCTACGCGCTCGCCGTTCGCGACCACGGCTGCATCTGGCCGGGCTGCGACCACCCCAGCGCCTGGTGCGAAGCCCACCACATCATCGCTTGGGCCGAAGGCGGCCCGACCGATCTGGCCAACGGCTGTCTGCTCTGCCCGTTCCACCATCACCTCGCCCACAGCAGCGAAGGCTGGCGGATTCACCTGGCCGCCGACGGCATCCCCGAGGCCATCCCCCCAGCCCCCCTCGACACCGCTCGACGACCCCGGCGCCACGAACGTTTCGCGCGTCGACGATGTTGACCCGGCTGACGACATGGACCGCCCTTCGAGGTCGAGCGGTCGAACGCAGGTCAGGAGCCACCGAAGCGTGGCCACCGCGGGCCGTCGCCGTATCGGGTGATCACGGAGGTCGCCCGGATCGCCGGCAAGTTCGGGGTCAGCGCGTCGACGAGCGCCCGGTGGGCAGCGGCCAACTCCCCCTGAAGATCAGCGACCTGCGACCGCAGAGCCGCGACCTGGTGCTCGAGCTCCAGGATGCGACGTACTCCTTCGATGCCGATGCCTGACGACGTGAGGTGCGCGACGGTGCGCAGGAGCTCGACGTCGCGCATCGAGTAGCGTCGGCCGCCGCCATCGGCGCGGCCGGGTCTGACCAGACCGATCCGGTCGTAGCCGCGCAGCGTCTGCGGATGCATCCCGCTGAGCTGCGCGGCGACGCTGATCACGAACATCGGCTCACCCGAGTCGGCGGACTCGAAGCCGAGCGGACGGCCGGGACTAGGCATGCGGTGGCGCCGGGTGGGCCATCAGCCTGTCCCGAGGGTTGTAGGAGCCAGCCGCTTCGCGCAAGGCCTCCATGGCCGCCCGCGATGCGTCGTCGAGGGAGGGTGGCGTCTCCACCTCGACCGTCACGAGCAGGTCGCCCCGCGACCCTGCGCGGCCGGGTGCACCACGTCCCTTGACCCGAAAGGTCCGTCCACTCGGGGTGTTGGCGGGGATCTTGAGCGTCACGGCCTTGTCGTCCAGGGTGGGGACCGCAATCGACGCGCCGAGGGCGGCCTCGTCGACACGCACGGGGACGCTCAGCGTCAGGTTGTCGCCCTTGCGGCCGAACAGTCGGTGCGGGCTGACGTGGACGCCGATGTAGAGGTCTCCGTCGGGCCCGCCGTGCTCACCCGGCCCGCCCTTGCCCCGGAGCCGGATCCGCTGCCCGTCCTTGACCCCGGCCGGGATGCGCGCCGAGATGACCCTGTTCGAGACACCGCGGCCGGAGCCGTGGCACACGGGGCAGGGGTTGTCGACCACGAGCCCTCGACCGAGACACTCGCGGCACGGCTCGGTCATCGAGAACACGCCGCCGTCGTTCGACGTCTGCATCCCCGAGCCCTCACAGTTCGGGCAGACACGCGGCACCGTGCCGGCGCGAGCACCGGTCCCGGCACACGACGAACATGCCTCGTCACTGCTGAGCCGGAGGGACACCGTCAAGCCGTCGATCGCCTGCTCGAACGTCAGCGACGACTCGGTCTCAACGTCCTGCCCGCGCCGCGGGGCACTCCGGCTGCGGCCACCCCCGAAGATGCCGCCGAAGAGGTCGTTGAGACCCCCCGAGCCACGCGAACCGGTGAAGACGTCGCCGAAGTCGTAGCCGCCGCCGGCGCCTCGCGACCGCCGGAAGCCCCCGGCGCCGAACAACGCCCGCTGCTCGTCGTACTCCTTGCGGTGGGTCGGGTCGGACAGCACCGAGTAGGCCTCGGAGATCTCCTTGAATCGCTCCTCGGCAGCCGCGTCGCCGGGGTTGGAGTCGGGATGGTTGGCCCGCGCGAGCTTGCGGTAGGCCTTCTTTACCTCGTCGGCCGTCGCCTCCTTCGAGACGCCGAGGACCTGGTAGAAGTCCTTCTCGACCCAGTCACTAGGACTCATCCGCGTACCTCCCGTCCCTTTCCGGTCCGCTTCTAGGCGCTGCCGTTGTCGTCGTACGACGTGCTGCCGGGCACCTCGTCGTCGGGGACGTCGGCCGACTCGTCGACCTGGCCCGGCGCCGGCTCCTCGTCAGCCGTCGCAGCTGCGGCCGGTGGCTCCGCGACCGCCACCCTCGCCGGCCGCACGATGCGGTCGCCGATCTGGTAGCCGACCTGCAGGACCGCCTGGCAGACCGGCTCGTCGACGTCGTCGGAGTAGCTGTGCATCAGCGCCTCGTGGATCCGCGGGTCGAACGGGTCGCCCACCTTCCCGAAGGAAGTCATGCCCAGCGTCGCGACGGTGCGTTCGAGAGAGTCGGCGATCGCCTTGAACCCGCCAGTGAGCTCTTCGTGCTCGCGCGCTCGCGCGATGTCGTCCAGCACCGGCAGCATGGCCGCGAGGGTGGAGGCGACAGCGGTCTTGCGGGTGTTCTCGCGATCGCGGTCGACCCGACGCTTGTAGTTGAGGTACTCGGCTTGCACGCGCTGCAGGTCCGCGGTCCGCTCGGCGAGCTCGACCTCGACCTCGGCCTCGGCGGGCTCCTTGGCGGGCGGCTCGGGGGGGTGCGGAGGTGCAGGGGCGGCACTCTGCGGCCGCTCCCGCACCTGGCCGGTCTCGGGGTCGATGCGCCGCTTGTCGCGGATCACCGGACCCGTGGTGGCCTGTTCCTCCGAGTCGTTGCTCACGCGCTCTCGTCCTTGGCGCCCCCGGCGTCCCCGGCAGCCGGGGTGTCGTTGCCCTCGTCGACGATCTCGGCGTCCACGACGTCGTCATCGGAGGAGTCGTCGGGCCCGTCGGCCGCGCCATCGGCGGCACCGGCCGCGTCGGCCGCGCTCGCGGCCTCGTACATCGCAGTCCCCATTTTCTGGCTGGACGCCGCCAGCTTGGCGGCAGCCGAGGAGATGGCGTCGTCGTCCTCCCCCTCGAGGGCCGTCTTGACCTCGGCGACGTCGGCCTCGACCTCGGTCTTCAGCTCGGCCGGGATCTTGTCGGCGTTCTCGCTGAGGAACTTCTCCGTGGAGTAGACGGCTCCATCGGCGGTGTTGCGCAGCTCCACCGCCTCACGGCGCACGCGGTCCTCCTCGGCGTACTGCTCGGCATCGGCGACCATCTTGTCGATATCGGCCTTGCTGAGGGCCGAGCCGCCCGTGATCGTCATGGACTGCTCGCGGCCGGTACCGCGGTCCTTCGCCGACACGTTGACGATGCCGTTGGCGTCGATGTCGAACGTGACCTCGATCTGCGGGACGCCGCGCGGAGCCGGCGGCAGTCCGGTCAGGTCGAAGTTCCCGAGGAGCTGGTTGCTGGAGGCCATCTCGCGCTCACCCTGGTAGACCTGGATCATCACCGAGGGCTGGTTGTCGTCGGCCGTGCTGAACACCTGCGAGCGCTTGGTGGGGATGGTGGTGTTGCGCTCGATGAGCTTCGACATCACGCCGCCCTTGGTCTCGATGCCGAGACTCAGCGGGGTCACGTCGAGCAGCAGGACGTCCTTGACCTCGCCCTTCAGCACGCCCGCTTGGAGCGCCGCGCCCACGGCGACGACCTCGTCTGGGTTGACGCCCTTGTTGGGCTCCTTGCCTCCGGTCAGGTCGCGTACGACGTCGGCGACCGCCGGCATCCGGGTGGAGCCGCCGACGAGGAGCACGTGGTCGATGCGGTCGAGGGCGATGCCCGCGTCCTTGATGACCTGTTTGAACGGTGACTTGGTCCGGTCGAGCAGGTCCGCCGTCAGCTTCTGGAACTCGGCCCGGGTCAGCTTCTCCTCGAAGTGCAGCGGACCGGTCTCGCTCAGCGTGATGTAGGGCAGGTGGATCGTCGTCTCCGAGGATGCGGAGAGCTCGATCTTGGCCTTCTCTGCAGCCTCCTGGAGGCGCTGACGCGCGATCTTGTCGGCCCCCAGATTGGTGCCGTGGGCGTTCTTGAACTTGTCGATCATCCAGTCGACGATGCGGCTGTCCCAGTCGTCACCGCCGAGGTGGTTGTCGCCGTGAGTCGCCTTGACTTCGATGACACCCTCGCCGATCTCGAGCAGCGACACGTCGAACGTGCCGCCGCCGAGGTCGAACACCAAGATGGTCTGGTCGACCTCCTTGTCGAGCCCGTAGGCGAGGGCCGCCGCCGTCGGCTCGTTGACGATGCGCTGGACGGTGAGCCCGGCGATCTCCCCGGCCTCCTTGGTGGCCTGGCGCTGGGCGTCGTTGAAGTACGCGGGCACGGTGATGACCGCGTCCGTCACCTTCTCGCCGAGGTAGGCCTCGGCGTCGCGCTTCAGCTTCTGCAGGATGAAGGCCGAGATCTGCTGGGGCGTGAACGTCTTGCCGTCGATGTCCACCTTCCAGTCGGTGCCCATGTGGCGCTTGACCGACCGGATGGTGCGGTCCACGTTGGTCACGGCCTGCCGTTTGGCGACCTCACCGACGAGCACCTCTGCGTTCTTGGCGAAGGCAACGACCGATGGCGTTGTGCGGCCGCCCTCGGCGTTGGCGATAACGGTGGGCTCTCCGCCCTCGAGCACGGCGACGACGGAGTTCGTCGTCCCGAGGTCAATTCCGACCGCACGAGACATTGTGTGTACCTCTCTCAGACAAACCAAAGTTGAGTCCTGTGGGCTCAAGTCTAGCAACTGCTCGACACTGACCGAACGTGGTGGTCAGGGTTGAGCCGGTGCTACTCAAGTCCTCCTTCGAGAGGTACAAGGTCCGGGATCCGTCAGGTGTTCCCGCCCGCCCCTAGGGATTCGTCTGCGCCGGGCTCGCCGGAAGCCCCGTCAGGAGCGCAGACGAACCGGCAGGCTGTGCGAGGGAGCGGGAGTCAGGTGGCGGTAGCGGGGTTGTTGGTGGCGAGGCCGATGATGCGGCCCTGCGGGTCGGTGAAGTTGGCCCACCAGCCCATGTCGCCGCCGACCTCTTGTCGAGGAGTCTTGACGGCCCCCCCGTTCGACGACACCACCGCCAGCACCCCCTCAAGGTCGGACACGTTGACGTAGATGCGTACCCCCTCGGAGACGTCCTCGCCACCGGACTCCGAGAGTCCGCCGATCATCACCCCGGCGGCGAGCACCGCGGCGTACCCCTCGCCGAACGGTTCGAACGTCCAGCCGAACACGGCCGCGTAGAACGTCTTGGCCTTGTCGAGTTCCTGGACCGGGATCTCCCACCAGGTCACGGTGTTGAGCGGAGGTCCTGCCACATCGTCGGTCATGGTGTTCCTTCCTGTCGCGGCGCCGGGAGTGTCCCGACAAACCTACGACGATCGGCGAGTCGCCAGATCGACAGGACGCACCTGCGGCTCTTTTCGGCTCGGCCCGACGGCGTCACGCATGGATCCGGCTCCGATGACCTTGGTGAGCAAGGCTCTGAGGTCCGCATCCGCCTCGGCCCCGAGCGCGCGTGCAATCGAGGACTGGAGGTCGAGCGCGACCCCTCGAGCTGCTTCGAGGACGGCGGCCCCGTGGTCGGTGAGAGTCAGGTCGTAGGCGCGACGGTCGCTCACGTTGCGTCGACGAGTTACCAAGCCGGCCGACTCCAGCTCGTCGACGAATGCGAGGACCCCCGGCGCCGAGACTCCCATGATTGCCGCCAACCGCTGCTGCGAGCATGGCTGGGCCGTGGCGAGCGCGCTCAGGACACCGAAGTCCCGGGGCGTCAGTCCGAGGGGCTCGAGCGCATGCGCCGCTCGACGGCACATCAACCCGTGGGCGCGCGCGATCAGATAGCCACACCGGTTTCCGAGACCCTGGATGGGCAGGGTGGCGTCGCCGGCGAGAAGTGCCTGCAGCTCCTTCGCCAGCCGGTCGTGCTCCGCACGGCTCAGTGGCCCCGTCAGGTGCGTCTCGCCCCGGTCGAGTGCGCGGTGCAGGACCGAGAGCACGTGCTGCCCCTCGTCGGTGAGCCGCAGGGCATACGTCCGGCGGTCGCGCGCATCGTGGTCTCGCACCAGCCAGCCCTTCGACTCCAACGCATCGACAAGCTTCCCCGTCGTGGTGCGGTTCAGGTTGAGGAGCTCGCCCAGCCGACGCTGCGAGATGGCCTCGTCGTCACGGATCAGGGTCAGCGCCGGGACCTCGCGCACCGTCGAGTCCTCGCCGATACACACCTCGGCGTGCTCGCGGCAGACGACATAGGCGCGCCGCAGCAGGAATCCGGTGAACTGGTGGAGGTCCCCGGCTCCGGCGGGAGTGGATGCCATGACCTCATCATCCCCCCGGTCCGGGGAGTTGTCACCACCACTTAACCATTAAGTCCATTGACGACTTCGGACTCGTCCGGCCGTGCTCTTGGTTTCGTGCCCGTGCGGGGCCGGACGACCCTGACGGGGTGTCGGATGTCATGTCGTCGTCCCCCTGCCCCGACTCCACTGTCGTGCGCCGGCTGACCCGAGTGTGGTCTGGCCCGACACTAGGTGAAGCAACGGACGCCCTGACAGGTCGTTGCGGTGGACCGGTTCAGCGCTCTCTCAGGGTTCTCCCTGACCTTTCCCTTGTTTCAGTGAATTGATCGTTAACCATGTTGACGATTCAGTCTCGGGTCAGTACGTTCGCACCAGATCCCCGACCCGCAGGAGCGTTTGATGGAGCGTCTGGCCCGGCTTGTCATGCACCACCGTCGCATCATCAGTGCTATCTGGTTCGTGCTCTTCGTCGCAGGATTCGCCTCCACCTTCCAGCTCGGCGACCGCCTGTCGGTGGACTTCTCACTCCCCGGCCAGCCCGGCGACACGGCCGAGCAGCAGCTCATCGACACCTACGGTGCGAGCTCCTTCGACACGTATATCGCCGTCGTCACCGTGCCGGACGGCGAGAGCGTCCGGTCCAGCACGAGCGAGATCTCGGGCGTCGTCAAGGCCATCCAGCAGGCCGTGCCGCAGGCGCGCATCACCGACTTTCAGAGCACCGGTGACCCGGGCTTCGTCACCGACGACGGCAGGACGACGTTCGCGCTGATCCAGGGTCCGCTGCCGACCAGCTTCGGGCCGGGGATCGAGGTCCAGATCGAGCCCGTTCTCGCGAAGGCGGCCGAGACCCAAGGCTTCGAGACCGGGCTGACGTCGTACGGGCTGCTCTCCGCGGGCGGTGACACGGAGGGCCCGGGTGTCCTCGTCGAGACCCTGTTGGGAGCCGCAGGCGCACTCCTCGTGCTGATCTTCGTCTTCGCGTCTTTCCTCGCGCTCATCCCGCTCGTGATCGCCGCGGTCTCGATCCTGACGACGTTTCTCCTGGTCCTCGGTCTGACGACGTTCACCGACGTCAGCTTCGTCGTCCAGTTCCTGATCGCACTCGTCGGGCTGGGCGTGGCGATCGACTACTCGCTGCTCCTGGTCTCGCGCTGGCGGGAGGAGCGCGCCCATGGGCGGAGCAATGAGGAAGCCGTGATCGTCGCCATGAAGACCGCGGGTCACGCCGTCTTCGCGTCGGGAGTCACCGTGGCGATCAGCCTGGTCGCGCTGGTCGTGGTCCCGGTGCCCTTCCTGCGCAGCATGGGTATCGGAGGGATGCTCATCCCCCTCGTGAGCGTCTCCGTCGTGCTCACCCTGCTGCCGGCGCTGCTGTCGAGCATCGGACCTCGCGTCGACTATCCCAGAATCCGCAAGGAGGCGTCCGCCTCTCGAGGATGGACTGCATGGGCGAGAGCGATCGTCAAGCAGAAGTTCATCGCCACCCTGGTCGCCGTCGTCGCCATTGCGCTGCTCGTCATTCCCGTCTTCAGTCTGAAGATCGGCCAGTCCGACGTCGCCTCCCTGGCCAGGAACGGACCGGCCTTCACCGCGCTGCAGACGCTGCGCGAAGGAGGGGTCGGGTCGGGAGTCCTCACGCCCATCGAGGTTCTGGTTCCGTCGGGTCAAGTGGAGGCCGCCGCCGAGGCGGCCCGCGGGGTCGACGGGGTACAGATGGCTGTGGTGGGGGGATCCAAGGACGGCCAGAGCGTGGTGGACGTGCTGCCCACCAACGAGACCGTCGACAGCTCGAGCATCACCGTCGTCGACGACGTGCGAGCCGCCGTGGAGGCCAGCACCGACGGCCCGGTCGGGGTGACCGGGGCCGGCGCCACCGTCCAGGACTACTTCAGCGCGGTCTACGACAACTTCCCCTACGTGCTGATGCTCATCGCGCTCATCACGTTCGTGCTGCTGGTGCGCACGTTCCGATCGCTGATCCTGCCGATCAAGGCGGTCGTCCTCAACCTGCTGTCGATGTCGGCCGTCTTCGGGTCGGTGGTGTTCTTCTGGCAGATGGGCCACGGGTCCGACGCCATCTTCAGCGTGTCGCCGACCGGTGCCATCACGTTCTGGCTGCCGGTCATCATCTTCGCGTTCCTGTTCGGGCTCTCGATGGACTATGAGGTGTTCATCCTGGCGCGGATGCGCGAGGAGTACGACGCGACCGGAGAGACGTCCGCCGCCGTGGTCACCGGGCTCGGGCGCACCGGCCGGCTCGTCACGTCGGCCGCCCTCATCCTGTTCTTCGCCTTCGCTGCGCTCGCCGCGTCTCCCGGCACGGACATCAAGGTGCTGGGTACGGCGCTCGGCGTGGGGATCCTGATCGACGCCACCCTCATCCGCGCGCTCCTGGTGCCGGCGCTGGTCAGCCTGTTCGGCCGGTGGAACTGGTGGCTGCCGGTCTGGCTGGCCCGCCTGCTGAGGGTGGAGCCGTCCCCGCTGGCACCTGCCCGCCCGGCAGCGGTCGGCGAGCCCGCGCCGGTGAGCACGACCTGAGAAGGGCGGACGTCAGGCAAGCAGGCGGCCGGCCCGGTAGGTGGCCGCGACGAGCGGGACGCCCGGCCGGTAGACGAGATGCACGTACGACGGGGCGGTCAGCACCGTGAAGTCGGCGCGCGATCCCACGCCGAGCCGCCCGATGTCGTCACGGCGAAGGGCCGCCGCCCCCCCTGCCGTGGCGGACCACAGCGCCTCCGCGGGGGTCATCCGCATCTCGCGAACGGCGAGCGCCATGCACAGCGGCATCGACGAGGTGTAGCAGGAGCCGGGGTTGCAGTCGCTCGCCAGCGCGACGGTTACACCTGCGGCGAGCATGGCGCGAGCGTCCGGGTACGGCGAGCGGGTGGAGAACTCGACCCCTGGGAGCAGGGTCGCGACGACACCGGCGTCATGCAGGTTCGCGATGTCGTCGGCCGTCGCGAAGGTGCAGTGGTCGGCCGACGCGGCCGACATCTCGCAGGCGACGGTGATCCCCGGCCCCGCGCTCAGCTGGTTGGCGTGCACGCGCGGCACCAGGCCGGCCGCCCGGCCGGCGTGCAGCACCGCTCGAGCCTGGTCGCCGTCGAACGCCCCCTGCTCGCAGAACACGTCAACCCAGCGAGCGTGCGGCGCACAGGCCTGGAGCATCGGACCCGTGACGAGGTCGACGTACCCGCCGACGTCGTCGGCGAACTCGGGAGCGACTACGTGCGCGCCAAGGAATGTGGTCTCGGGCGTGAGCTGCCGCGCTATCGCCAGCGAGCGTGCCTCGTCCTCCACGGTCAGCCCGTAGCCGCTCTTGATCTCCACGGTGGTCGTGCCCTGCCGGGCCATCTCGGCGACCAGCCGCCCGGCCTGCCCGGCAAGCGCCTCGTCTGCAGCCGCTCGCGTGGAGGCGACCGTTGTCCGGATCCCGCCCGCGGAGTAGGGCCGGCCCTCCATCCGCGCCGCGAACTCCTCCGACCGCTCGCCGGCGAACACGAGATGCGAGTGGCTGTCGACGAAGCCGGGCAGCACGGCGGCTCCCGCGACGTCCAGCGCGCTGTCGGTGCCCGGAGCCTCTCCTCCCCGACCGGTCCAGACGACGTGGCCCCCTTCCACGACGAAGGCCGCGTCGTGGAGGAGCCCAAGGGGGGACCGGTCCCCGAGCTCGGGATGGTTCGTCACCAGCTCCCCGACGCCGGTGACGAGCAGCGACGTCATGCCTCCCCCCACGCTGCCTCGATGGCGGACTCGAGGTCGCCGCCGATCTGCTCGTGGTCGTCCCTCGAGGCCACGACCCGACCGTCGCAGACCACGTGTGCCACATCGGACGCGCTCGCGGCGAACACGGCGGTCTCCAGGACCGGGCCACTTCCGGCGGTGCGCGGCGTCCGAAGGTCGAGCGTGACCAGGTCCGCGGGCGACCCGACCGCGATGCGTCCCGCGCCGTCGAAGCCGAGCGACGCGTGGCCGTGCGAGGTCCCTGCTTCCAGCAGCTGGGCTGCCGACCAGTGGCCGCGCAGTTGCGTCGCCAACCGTTCGTCGACTTCGAGAGCCCGCATCTCCTCGAACGGGTCGATGACGGCGTGGCTGTCAGACCCCAGCGTCAGCGTCGATCCGGCCGACTGAAGGCCCCGCGCCGGCCCGATTCCGTCACCGAGGTCACGCTCGGTCGTCGGACAGAAGCACGCTGAGGATCGTGAGCGGCCGAGGAGCACGATGTCTCGCTCGGTCAAATGGGTCGCGTGCACGGCGGTCGTCCGGGGGCCGAGGACGTCGCCGTCCGCGAGCAGCTCTGTCGGGGTGCAGCCGTAGGCCCGGTCGCACGCCTCGTTCTCGGCGACCTGTTCCGACACATGCACGTGCAGCGGTCGCATGCCGGCCTGCGCCCAGCCCGCGACCAGGGGCAGGGCGGTGCGAGGAACGGCCCGCACCGAATGGATCGCTGCCCCCAACACGACACCTGCGTCGGGTTCCGAGTCGACCACAGCCGACATGTCCTCCACCCGGGCCTGCCAGGAGGCGACATCGCCGTCACCGAACCGGCGCTGCACTCCCTCGACTTCGATGCCGATCGCCGATGTGAGATAACACGTGTCCAGCAAGGCGATCCGGATGCCGACGTCACGGGCCGCCGCGACCAACGCCCGGCTCAGGACGTTGGCGTCGTCGTACGACGATCCGTCAGGCGTGTGGTGGAGGTAGTGGAACTCCCCGACGCTGGTGATCCCGGCGGCAGCCATCTCCCGGTAGACGGCACGCGCGAGCCCGTAGTAGGTGTCGGGGTCGAGCCGGCTGGCCAGCAGGTACATCTGCTCGCGCCAGGTCCAGAACGAGCCCCGCCCGCACTGGGTCCGGCCGCGCAGGGCCCGGTGGAACGCGTGGCTGTGGCAGTTGGCCAGCCCCGGGATCGTCAAGCCGGCAAGGCGTGGGTGGCCGTCAGCAGGCTGGTCCGGTGACAGCGACGTGATCACGCCCGCGGAGATCTCTACCACCACGCCGGTCTCGACCTGTCCGTCGAGCACGGCGTGCTCACACCAGTAGGTCGTCACCCGGCAAGCTCTCGCACGGCAGCCGTCAGCGCGTCCACGCCGGCTAGACAGTCCGCAGTGTCGGCGAACTCGGCAGGTGAGTGCGAGACACCGGTCGGGTTGCGCACGAAGATCATCGCGGAGGGGATCCCCGCCAGCTGGAGGATGCCGGCGTCATGACCCGCTCCCGTCGAGATCGCGGGCACGTCCCCCAGCGATGCCGCCAATGTCTCGGTGAGCGCGCCGTCGAAGTCCACGGTCGGGGACACGGACTCGGCGGTAACCGTCACACTGGTCCCGTCCCGCGTCGCCCGGTCACGCGCCTGCCGCTCGATCGTGGCCACCACACCCGTGACAAGCTCAGCGTCCGCACCTCGGGCATCGAGCCAGCCGTGGACGACGGACGGGATCGCGTTCGTGGCGTTGGGCTCGACGGCGACCTTGCCGAACGTCGCCCGTGCGCCGGCCAGGCGAGCCTGCTTGTTGGCAGCCAGGGCGGTCATCGCATAGGTGAGCATCGGGTCTCGGCGGTCCTCCATCCGGGTCGAGCCGGCATGATTCGGCTCACCGACGAAGTCGAAACGCCAGCGTCCATGTGCCCAGCTCGCCGAAGCCAGCGCGACGGCCAGCTCCCGATTGACGAGATCGCGGCCCTGCTCGACGTGCAGCTCGACGAACATGGCGACCTCGCCGAGAAACGCCGACCGCCCCAGCCCCGGCTCGAGCCCGGCCGTGGACATCGCGTCGAGCAGGAACGTGCCCTCGACGTCACGGAGGTCACGAGCCCGTTCCGGCGACATCAGCCCGGTGGCCAGCCGCGAGCCGAGACAGGCGACACCGAACCGGGAGCCCTCCTCCTCGACGAACATCGCCACTCCTACCGGTCGGTTCGGCGCGAATCCCTCGTCTCGAAGCCGGTCGATGGCTGCGTACGACGACAGCACGCCCAGGGGTCCGTCGAAGGCACCTCCGTCGGACACCGAGTCGAGGTGTGAGCCGACGAGCACGCCCTTGCCGGACACGCCAACCGGTCGCCACCAGGCAACCGCGTTGCCTTGTCCGTCCACCTCGACGTGGAGTCCCCTGGCGGTTGCCTGGTCGGCGTACCAGGCCGCACACTCGCGCTCCGCGGATGCGAAGGGGGACCGGTGGTACCCGCCCGTCGAGGCATCGCGGCCGATGGGCAACAACTCGCGCCACATCGCCTCGAACGTCATGCCAGCAATATGCCAGAGACGCCGAGAGCCATGCGACAATGAGTGGAGCACGTGGCCGAGGCCAGCGGATTCCGACGAGAGAAGAGAACGTGTCGACTCGCGTTCGGCTGGTGCTGGCGAGTTGTCTGATGCTCTTCCTCGAGCTCTCCCTCATCCGCTGGACCGGCGCCAAGGTCGTCCACCTCAGCTACTTCAGCAACTTCGTCCTGCTCGGGTCCTTCCTCGGGATCGGCCTCGGCTTTCTCCGTGCCGGCAAGCCGCGCCGGAGTCCGCCCCTCTACTCCCCGATGGCCCTCATCGGCCTGATCGGCTTCGTGTCGGCGTACCCGGTCACGGTCGACCGTGAGGACTCGTCGATCATCTTCTTCACCAGCCTCAGCACGTCGGGTCCGCCCATCTGGGTGACGCTGCCGGTGATCTTCCTCGCGGTGGCCGCCATCATGGCCGGGCCCGGGGAGCTCGCGGGGGACTGCTTCACCGGGCTTCCTCGGCTGGACGCCTATCGCTACGACCTGCTCGGCTCCCTGGTGGGAGTCGTCGCGTTCACCGTGTGCTCGTTCACCGGAGCCCCGCCGCTTGTGTGGTTCGTCGTCGTCGGCGGGCTCTTCGTCGTCCTGCTGGGCGTGAGATCGGTGTCCATCCCCCTGCTGATCGCGATCGTCGCGATGTTCGCCTACCCCCTTGCTCACGACAAGGGGGTCTTCTGGTCGCCGTACTACCAGGTGAGCTCCTTCCAGCAGGACGACGGGGCCGGCGGCACCCAGTGGCAGATCTACGTCAACGGGATCCCGCACCAGCGCCTGACGAGCGCTGCCACGCGTCTCGCCCAGGAGCCGTTCTACGACGAACCCTACCGACGCCTCCCGGACACCCCCGCAAACGTGCTGATCGTGGGTGCGGGCACCGGAACGGATGTGGCGATCGCGTTGTCTCACGGCGTGCAGCACGTCGATGCTGTCGAAATCGACCCGCGACTTCTCGAGTTCGGTGAGACTCACCACCCCGACCATGCCTATCAGGACCCGCGCGTCTCGACGTACGTCGACGACGGTCGTGCCTTCCTGCAAGGCACCGAACAGCGCTACGACCTGATCCTGTTCGCACTCCCCGACTCGCTGACACTGGTGTCCGGGGCCAGTGCGCTGCGGCTCGAGAGCTATCTGTTCACCTTGCAGGCGATGGAATCCGCGCGTGACCATCTCGCGCCGGGTGGCGCCTTCTCCATGTACAACTTCTACCGGGAGCCGTGGCTCGTCGACCGGCTCGCCAACACGATGTCCCAGGCGTTCGGCCACTCCCCGTGCATCCTTTCGGAGCCGACTGCGATCTCGCTCGCTGTGCTGGTAGCGGGACTGACCCCAGCGGACCAGAGCTGTGACACGACCTGGCAGCCGCCGGACACCGTGCCGTCGCCATCGACGGACGACCATCCGTTCCTGTACATCAATGACGGTGCCGGCGTGTTCGGGATCCCGACGATCTACGTCGCGATCATCGGGCTGATCATGCTCGTCAGCCTGCTCGCCATCGGGCTGGTCGGCGGTGCACAGCTGCGTTTGATGTGGGGGTACCGCGACCTCTTCCTCCTCGGGGTCGCGTTCCTGCTGCTGGAGACGAAGAACGTCACGGGCTTCGCGCTCTACTTCGGTACGACCTGGCTGGTCAACGCGTTCGTCTTCGGGGGGGTGCTGGTTGCAGTGCTGGCCGCGGTCGAGGTGACCCGCCGGTTCCGGGTGCCGCCTTTGCGCTCCATGTACGTGGCGCTGTTCGGCGGGCTGCTGGCTGCCTGGCTCGTGCCGAGCACCTGGGTGCTCTCGCTGCCGTTCGCGCCGCGCCTGCTGCTGGCGGTGACGCTGGCCTTCATCCCGATCATGGCGGCCAACGTCATCTTCGCCAAACGCTTCGACTCGACGCGGGACCCGACGGTGGCGTTCGGGACCAACCTGTTGGGCGCCATGTTCGGCGGGTGCCTCGAGTACCTCGCGCTCGCAACCGGATACCGGTCGTTGTTGATCGTGTGCGCCTTGGTCTATCTTGCGGCGTACCTCGTGACGCCGCGTGCCGTCGGCAGCGTCCGGGCTTAGGAGGAGGCCACCGAGATGGAGTTCCAGGAGGTCGTCGACCGGCGACGGATGGTGCGCAACTACACGGACGAGCCAGTCGACCCGGCGGTCGTGGACCGCATCCTCGCCAACGCTCTGCACGCACCGAGTGCCGGCTTCAGCCAAGGGTGGGCGTTCCTGCTCCTCGACACCCCGGCGGACGTCGAGCGGTTCTGGGCAGCGACCACGCCGGCTGGTGCAGAGGAGGACTCCTGGCTGGCTGGGGTCCGTCGAGCCCCGGTCATCATCGTGCCCATGTCGTGCAAGCGCGTCTATCTCGAGCGGTACGCCGAGCCCGACAAGGGCTGGACCGACCTGGACGAGAGCCACTGGCCGGTGCCCTACTGGGACATCGACACCGGGATGGCCGCGCTGATCATGCTGCAGACGGTCGTCGACGCCGGGCTCGGCGCGTTGTTCTTCGGTGTCACTCCCGAGCAGATGCCCGGCTTCCGCGCCGCTTTCGACGTACCGGACGACTACCTGCCGATCGGCGCCGTCTCGGTCGGTCACCGGGCCCCCGACCGCCGGTCCCCCTCGCTCGCACGAGGTCGCCGACCCGTCACCGAGGTGGTGCACCGGGCCAGGTGGTGACACCGCGTGGCCTGTTGCCGCGCCTGGTGCTTAGGTTGGGTGATGGCCGCTCCGCTCGACCCCTCCCGTCGGGTCCGCTGGGGAGTGCTCGGGGCCGGAGGGATCGCCGGCGTCGTCGGCATCGAGATTGCGGCGTCACCCGACAGCGTCGTGGTGGCCGTCGGTGCCCGCGACGGCGACCGGGCCGCCGGCTTCGCCCGGGCTCACGGCATCGCGCGGTCCTACGGGTCGTACGCCGAGCTCGTCGCCGACCCGGACGTCGACGTCGTCTACATCGCCACCACACACGCCCACCATCACGAGCACGCGCTGCTTGCCCTCCGAGCCGGGAAGCCGGTGCTGGTGGAGAAGGCGTTCACGCTCAACGCCCGGCAGGCGAACGAGGTGGTGGCCGAGGCCCGGACTCGCCGGCTGTTCTGCATGAGGCCATGTGGATGAGGTTCAACCCGCTTGTCCTGCGGGCCGTCGACATCGGCGCGCAGCGGTCGCATCGGGGACGTGACCGCCGTGCGCGCCGACCTGTCACGCCACTTCGGCTACGACCCGGCGCATCGGCTCTTCGACCTCGCGGCCGGCGGAGGGGCGCTGCTGGACCTGGGCGTCTACCCACTCAACTTCGTCTGGGCCGTGCTCGGCCGCCCGGACGCGGTGGCTGCCGCCGGTCGGCTGTCACCGACGGGCTCGGATCTGGTGGTCGCACTTCAGCTCTCGTACGCCGACGGCCCGGTCGCTCAAGTGCTCACGAGTGCGGCGGGTGGAAGCCCGGATGCGGGGCTGATCCTGGGCACCGCCGGCTGGGTGCGGCTCGAGCCCCGTATCCACCGACCTCGCAGCATCACCGTGTCCACCGCCGAGGGTGACGAGCAGATCCACGGAGGTCAGGAGGGCAGTGGCTATGCCCCGCAGGTCGCCGAGGTCGAACGCTGCCTGCGAGCCGGGCTGACCGAGAGCGCCACGCTTCCCCTGGACGACACGGTCGCTCTCCTCGACGTGATCGACCAGGCACGCGCACAGCTCGGCGTCGTCTATGCAGCCGATGCCGAGAGCGCCGACTCAGAAGCCGGCCGGGCGGCGCCATCCCCCGACAGCTGACTCGACCTGCGCGGCCAAGGAGTAGAGCAGGTGGTCCTGTCCCGGTCTGCCGGCGAGCATGATGCCGATCGGCAGATCTCCCGCGGACCAGCCTGTCGGCAGCGAGACGGCTGGCATGCCGGTCATGTTCCACACGGACGTGAACGGGGTGAACGCCTTCTGCGCCTCGAAGTCCGCAGCGGGGTCATCGTCGTTGCGGATCCCACCCACCAAGGCCGGTAGCTGGGCAAGGGTCGGCGTAAGGACCACGTCGTACGGCGCAAGGAGGCCGAGAACCCGGGCACTAGCCTGGGCCATCATCACCAGGCTCTGCCCGAAGCCAGGCCCGCTCGTTGCTCCGCCGCGCTCGCGAAGCCATCGGGTCAAAGGGCGAAGCAGGTGCTCCCGCGCCGCATCGACCGGCCACATGCTCGCGCTCACCGCCCACACGGTCTCGAAGGCACCGACCGTCGAGTCGTCGAAGGAGACCTCGACATCCTCCACCTCGTGCCCCAGGCTCTCCAGCAGGGCGCTCGCCTCGTCGTAGGCCGCCAGCACCTCGGGATCGACCTGGACGCCGGAGATCACCGGCGTGGCGAACCTCGCGACCCGAAGTCTCCCAGGGGCCCGGTCGCACCACTCGAGGAGCGAGGCACCGTCGGGGGTGGCGGCGGCCCACAGTGCGTCGGTCGACGCCGGACCCGCCAACACATCGAGGAACGCCGCGCTGTCGCGCACCGTGGCTGCCATCGGCCCCGCAGTGGACAGCCCCGTCACGTCACCGTAGACGGGCGCCTTGCTCACCCGACCGCGACTAGGTTTGAACCCGACGAGGCCGCACACGCTGGCCGGGATGCGGATCGAGCCGCCCCCGTCGCTCCCGTGCGCAACCGGAACCAGCCTCGCCGCGACGGCCGCCGCCGCTCCTCCGGACGAGCCACCGGCACCTCGGGTCAGGTCGTAGGGAGTCCGGGCCGCCGGAGCCACGTCGGGCTCGGTATCGCAGGGGCAGCCGAACTCCGGCGTGTTCGTCGTCCCGAGGCTGACCATCCCGGCGGCCTCGATCCGGCGTACCGGCTCGTCGGAGAACCCCGGGACGAACTCACCGACGGCCGCCGAGCCGAAGCGGGTGACCACCCCCTGGCTCAGCGCCAGGTCCTTGATCGCCGTCGGCACCCCGTCGAGGAGGGACAGCGACTCGCCCTGCGCGATCCGGTCGGTCGCTCGGGCAGCCGCGGCCCGGGCGGCGCCCGCGGTCACCGTGACGAACGCGCCCAGGTCCTCGCCGTGCCGCTCGATCCGCTCGAGGTAGACCTCTACCGCCTCGGACGGTGACGTCTCTCTCCGCGCAAACGCGGCCGCGAGCGCGAGCGCCGAGTCGTCGTCAGGCAAGATGTCGGCCGCAGGGTGGGTCACGTGGCAACGCTACTGGCACCTGCGCGTTTGCCTGGCTGGCTACGAAAGCACCCCGCTGGCCGGGCGGGGAAGGTGTGCTGGCTCGGGTCAGCGGCCACCCGCCTGGCGGGTGATGTAGGTGAGCGCAACGAAGGAGCGGTAGACCGCTGCCGCGTCGTCGCCGGTGATGACCACGCCCCTGACATCGGCTCGCTCGACGCCCTTGACCCAGGTGGCCACCTCGGCCATGTCGGCCGTGTGGAGGTCGACCTCCAGACGGTACGGCTTCCGGAAGGGGGGTACGCCGAACGCGCCCGCGCCGACGCTCTGCACGGCTCGTTGCGCCGCCGACCGGATTCGCTCGCGCGCGTCCTCGGGATGGAGGTGGCGCGCTGCGAACCTCGTTATCGAGTCCTTGGTCTGGACGCCGAAGGCGCCCGGCGCGAACCAGTCGACATCCTCGAGGGTGACCGCGTCCCCGCTGATGAGGACGAGAGGGACGTCCGCAGCAGTTGCCGCCAAGGCGTTGATGCCGCTCTCGCCCACTGGTTTGCCCTCGAGCCGCACGCCCGAGATCGCCTCGGGGTTGTAGGTATGGGACAACACCGAGGGCTTGCCGGAGATCGAGCCGTGGTACCCGATGAAGAAGATGGCGTCGAAGCTGCCGTCGAGTCCCTCCATCATGTAGCCGGGCTTGTGCCGTCCGGACAGGTAGGTCGCCGGACGGACGAGACGCGCAGGGTCGAGGTTGAACATGCCGCCGTGTGAGTCGTTGACCAGCACCTCGTCGGCACCGGCTGCCAAGGCACCCTCGATGGCGGCGTTGACCTCCGCGAGCATCAGGGCGCAGCCGACGTCGTACCCGTGGCCACCGGGGCTGCACTGGGACCAGTCCACGATGCCGGCGACGCCCTCCATGTCGCAGGAGATGAACACCTTCATGCCCCTATCACCTCTCCCATTCGTCAGCGGTTCTGCGGGTCATCGTGGCGAGGCAACCGCAGACGAATCGGGAGGACGGCGCATGGGAATGGGGACATGCCGCTCGGCAGCCACCTCGTCAGCGCGGTCATATCCCGCGTCGACGTGCCGGATCACGCCCATCCCGGGGTCGTTGGTGAGCACCCGTTCCGCCTTCTGGGCGGCGAGTTCCGTGCCGTCGACCACGACCACCTGCCCAGCATGGATCGACCGCCCCATGCCCACACCGCCACCGTGGTGGATCGACACCCAGGTGGCGCCCGATGCCACGTTGACCATCGCGTTCAGCAGCGGCCAGTCGGCGATCGCGTCCGACCCGTCGAGCATCGACTCGGTCTCCCGGTAAGGAGAGGCGACCGAGCCGCAGTCCAGGTGGTCCCGACCGATGGCGAGCGGCGCCTCGAGCTCACCGGAGGCCACCATCTCGTTGAACTTCAGCCCAGCGCGGTGCCGTTCGCCGTACCCGAGCCAGCAGATCCGGGCCGGCAGCCCCTGGAACTGCACGAGGTCGCCGGCCTTCTTGATCCAACGGTGCAGGGGTTCGTCGTCGGGGAACAGGTCGAGGATCGCGCGGTCGGTGGCCGCGATGTCCTGCGGGTTTCCGGACAGCGCCGCCCAGCGGAACGGCCCCTTGCCTTCACAGAACAGCGGCCGGATGTACGCCGGCACGAAACCTGGATAGTCGAAGGCCCGGCCGAAGCCGCCGAGCTGCGCCTCCGCCCGAAGCGAGTTGCCGTAGTCGAAGACCTCCGCGCCGCCATCCAGGAAGCCCACCATGGCTTCGCAATGCCGGGCCATCGACTCCCGTGCCCGGTCGGTGAACGCGGCGGCGTCCTTCTCGCGCATCGACACCCAGTCGTCGAAGTCCACGCCCACCGGCAGATACATCAGCGGGTCGTGGGCCGACGTCTGGTCCGTCACGATGTCGATCTCCGCCCCCATCGACAGCAGCTCCGGAAGCATGTCGGCAGCATTGCCCAAAACCCCTATGGACAAGGGCTTCCTGGCGTCCCGCGCGTCCATAGCCAGTTCGACGGCGTGCACCAGCGAGTCGGCCCGGACATCGAGGTAGCGGTGCTCGATCCGCCTCGCGATCCGCGACTCGTCGCACTCGATGCAGATGCACACGCCGTCGTTCATCGTGACTGCCAGCGGCTGCGCGCCACCCATGCCACCGAGCCCGGCCGTCACGGTGATGGTGCCGGCGAGCGTTCCGCCACTGTGCTGATGCCGGCCAGAGGCCGCGAACTTCGCGGCGACGGCGGCAAACGTCTCGTAGGTGCCCTGGAGGATCCCCTGGGTGCCGATGTAGATCCACGAACCCGCGGTCATCTGTCCGTACATCATGAGACCGAGGGCCTCGAGACGGCGGAACTCCTCCCAGGTCGCCCAGTCTCCGACCAGGTTCGAGTTGGCGATGAGCACCCGCGGCGCCCACTCGTGCGTGCGCATGACCCCGACAGGTCGGCCGCTCTGCACGAGCAGCGTCTCGTCCTGCCGCAGGTCGGTCAACGAGCTGACGATGGCGTCGTACGACGGCCAGTCGCGTGCCGCCTTCCCGGTCCCGCCGTAGACGACGAGCTTCTCCGGATGCTCGGCGACCTCCGGGTCGAGGTTGTTCATCAGCATCCGCAGCGGAGCCTCGGTCTGCCACGACCGAGCGCTGAGCGTGGTGCCGCGAGCGGCGCGAACCTGGCGAGGTCGGCTCGCTCGAGGCGGTGTCTCCTCAGGAGGGATCATCGACGGTCCTTCCGGTCAGCCGAGCGGGGTGGGGAGGGCCGAGTTGGCGGCGGCGAGCACGACGCCTGAACGCACCAGGTCGGAGGTCATCTCGATCTCGGGGCTCAGGTGGCGATCCGGTCCGGGGCCGGCCACCTGGGCGCGAAGGGCGGCGACGACGGCTGCCGTGGCCGGTGCCGGAGTCAGCGGCCGGCGCAGGTCGAGGCCGCGGGCTGCTGTCAGGATCTCGATCGCCAGCACGGTCGTGAGCCCGTCGAGCGAACGCCTCAGCTTTCGAGCCGACGACCAGCCCATCGAAACGTGGTCCTCCTGCATCGCGCTGCTCGGGATCGAGTCGACGCTGGCGGGGGCTGCCAGCCGCTTCAGCTCGGAGACGATCGCCGCCTGCGTGTACTGCGCGATCATGTGACCGCTGTCGACTCCGGGATCGTCGGCAAGGAACGGGGGCAGCCCTTCGTTGCGGGCCTTGTCGAGGAACCTGTCGGTACGCCGCTCGGACATGCTGGCCACGTCGGCGACGGGAATCGCGAGAAAGTCGAGCACGTAGGCGACGGGTGCTCCGTGGAAGTTGCCGTTGCTCTCCACCCGGCCGTCCTCGAGGACGACGGGGTTGTCGATGGCGCTGGCGAGCTCGCGCGTCGCCACGGCTGCCGCGTGGTCGAGCGTGTCGCGGGCAGCACCCAGCACCTGGGGTGAACAGCGGAGGGAGTAGGCGTCCTGAACCCGGTTGCAGTGCGGCGTCTGATGGCTCGCCATCACTCCTGAGCCCGACAGCAGCGCGACCAGGTTGGCAGCCGAGGCGACCTGGCCCGGATGCGGACGCAGCGCCTGGAGATCCGCGGCGAAGACACGGTCGGTCGCCAGCAGAGCCTCGACCGACATCGCGGCGGCGATGTCGGCGGTCACCAGCAGCCGGCGCAGGTCGTGGACGGCGAGCACGAGCATGCCGAGCATCCCGTCTGTTCCATTGATCAGCGCGAGCCCTTCCTTGGCCTCGAGCTCCACCGGCGCGAGGCCGGCTTTCGCCAGCGCCTCAGCGGCCGGTCGGCGTACCCCGTCGGTGTCACGCACCTCGCCCTCCCCCATCAGGACGAGGGCGCAGTGCGCCAGAGGTGCGAGGTCTCCGGAGCAGCCCAGGCTCCCGAACTCCCGCACGATCGGGGTGATGCCGTGGGTGAGCAGCCCGGCGAGCGTCTCGGCCGTCTCGAGGCGGATGCCGGTGTGGCCCGTCGCTAACGTGGACAGGCGGAGCAGCATCATGGCCCGGACGACCTCGCGCTCGACCTCGGAGCCGGCGCCCGCAGCATGGGACCTGACAAGAGAACGTTGCAGCTTGGCCCGCATGCTCTCCGGGATGTGTCGGGTGGCCAGTGCGCCGAAGCCCGTCGAGATCCCGTATGCCGGGGTCGGCGCAGCCGCCAGGATCTCCACGCTCGCGCGGGCCTTGCGGATCGCCGCGACGGCGTCGTCGCCGAGAGCGACTCCGGCCCCCTCGCGGGCCACCGTCACTATTTCGTCGAAGTTGACCGGCTCCACGCCGACGGTGAGCATGGTCGTCATCGGGCTATTCCACTGCGTGCGCCAGGCGGGCGCCAGTCACCGTAGGGCCTTTGGGTCTCAGATCCGAGACTTGTTCCGCTGCCGCCCAGGTACCGGGCCAACGTTTCGAGGTGCTAGGCGTCCTTGACGACGACCGCGTAGGAGCCGACGCCGATGAGCCGCACAGCGTCGACGTTGCCGTTCGTGAGGACGAGCGCGAGGATATCGCCCGAGTCGGGGTCGAACTCCACGTCGTCGACCTGGCCGATCTCGTCTCCCACCGTTGCCAGCACACGCTTCCCGAGAAACTCATGGTCCTTGCCGGACAGCCGGTCGATCTTCGCGTCGGCGCCGGCGAGCTTGTCCGCACCGCTGACCGTCACCGCGTCGGTGCCGAACGACTCGATATCTCCCCACCGGATGGTGCTTCCCGTGCTGGACTTGCTGGCGCCGAGCGCGACGACTCTGCGCGACCGCGGATCCACCACGAACTCCTCCACGAGACCAACGGTCTCCGCTGTGGAGAGGCTGACGATCTTGCGTCCGAGCGCCTCGGAGAACCTCATGAGCCTGCCCCTTCCAGTTGAGCACGGAACGCCTCGACGGCGGCACCGAAGCCGGCCAGGTCGTGCCCGACGAAGTCCTTCGCACTGGCCGGGACGATCAGGTGCTCCCCTGACACCGCCAGGGTGTCGGGAAGGGGGATCAGGACCTTCGTGCCGTGGGTGCCGAGGCTCTCGGATGCCTCGACCTCGTAGCCGACCACGTCGCACTGACGACCCTCGCCAGCGGTCACCTCGACGATGACGTCTACGACGCTGCCCAGGTCGGTTCCCCCGTCGGTCAGCACCCGCGATCCCAGGACGTCACCCCCCGAGCCCCCCGCGGATGCAGATGCGTCGAGAACGCTCTGCGTCGGCTGAAGCACGTCCGCGTCGCGGATCATCACCGCATCGGCGCCCAGCGCCGAGACCGAGCTCCACGCCAGCCCCTGCTTCAGCGGGCCGGCGAACAGTCCGCGGCCGGCCAGCGTGAAACCTCCGACCGCACCTCCCCCGGACGAGTAGACGACATCCTTGACCTGCGCCACGTCTTCCCCGGCCATCGTGACCACGGGTCGCTTCGCGATCTCGGACGTCCGCATCAGTCGGCTCATGCCGGTCCACCCCGGTTATTCCTGCGCGGCGATCCAGCCGGGTCGGCGATGACCCCGCCTCGCCGACGGCGAGCCTGGATGGCGAGGATGGCGCCCACGACCAGCGCGACCACCACGACGATGACGATCAACCACACCCACCATTCCATGACACACCTCTCGTGGCTGCGCGATCCCGACGTGGCCGTGGTGGAGCCGAGGCGGCCCCAGACCTTGGGATTCACCGTTACTTTACCCGCGGCCCGCCCGAGTCGCCTCTCGCGTGCACCCCGGTCCGACGGCGAGGACTCAGCGTGCTTCGGCCGAGGTGCCCTCGATGGAGGCCTCCGCCGAGGCGCGGTGCACCTGGAGCTGGAAGTCGTCCTCCACGTGGTGCACCAGCCGCCGGAAGCCGGCGTCGCGCAGCCCGGCGGTGAGCTCGCGATGAGCCTGGTCGCCCGTGGTTGTCGCTTCCGTGAAGGGGTGACGCCAGTGGACCACCATCACGTCTGCGTCCGCGGCCGCCGTGCTGCGGATCCGGTCGGCGATCTGCCGCCTCGACGCGGCGTCGAGGTAGTAGAGCAGCTCGGAGAGCACGATGAGGTCGAAGGACCCGTCGGGCCAGTCGTCGGGCAACCGCCCCTGTATCACCCGGACGTGCGGAGCCACGCCGGCGAGGCGGGACCGGGTCTGCGCGACCGCCGATGCCGCACCGTCCATCGCGAGCAGCCGGTCACACCGCTTCGCCAACGCGCAGGTGGTCACACCGATGGCGCATCCCGGCTCGAATGCGTCTCGGTATCGCGGCCGCGGAAGCGACGCCATCAGCACGTCGAGCTTGCGTCGCTCGTAGGGGCTCCCTGACAGGTCCCACGGGTCGTCCTTGCCGGCATACAGGCCGTCGAAATAGCCGGGCTCCGTCATCGGCAGCCCCAAGACGTCATCTGTCGGGACCTGCTCACCTGAAGAACGCCTCGAACGGCCGGGAGAAATGCGCCAGGACACCCGGCGGTAGGGTCGTCGTGACGAACGCCAGAGGTCTGCCCGCACCCGTGAGACCCGCGACGAGTCCCCCCGGCACCCAGCACCTCGTCGTCGGGATGGGCGGAGACGACCACGAAGCGACCCGTTGGGACCACGAGCCGGAACAATGCGGCGAGCCGCGGCCACGCCTCCCAGACCGTTTCGGCGGTCTCCGTGACCGTCACGGATGCTCCGGGGGACCGACGACGAGCCGGCCCAGGTCCGCGAGGTCACGCTCGGCGTGATGCTGGCGGATGAACACCGAGAGGTCGGCCACCCTCCCGGCATGCTCGGCGTCGAATGCGAGCGGGGCGGGTCCGAGTGCGTGCGCCGTCCGGATGATCACCGCCTCAGCGGTCGCCACCACGGTCGCCCGCACCGACTGGGCATCTCGGTGAGCCCTATCGCTCACGTCGCCGGGGTCACGGTCTATCCGGTCAGCCACCGCGTCCAGGTGCGCGGTGGCCGCATCCAGCAACGAGGTCGACGTACCGAGATGAGCCAGCGCGTGCAGGTCGAGGTCGCGGCGTCGCGCGCTGCTCTCGAGCAGACCGGCGACGGCCCGCGCCCCACCCAGCCAGCATGCGGCCACCCCGACGGCGCCATGCCAGAAGCCCGACCGGCCCGTGTAGTCTCCCGGACCGCCCACCGGCACGGCCGGCACATCTCGCACGTCCAGGGAGCGGGTGCCGGCCCGTCGCATCCCGACGCCGCTCCAGCTCGGCGGCGCCACCTCCAGCTCACCCGACGATCGGCCGCTCGCGACGTCGACGGCGAAGAGCCTGGCGCCGTCCTCGGCCTCGGCGGTGATGAGTGCATGCGTGACCAGAGCGGCTCCGGAGCAGAACGCCTTGGTCCCAGTCAGGACCCACCCTTCCCCCCGCCGGAGAGCGCGGAGCCGGGCGTGTGGCGGCTCCGCCGCCCAGACGGCCCACAGCATGTCGGGTCCGGCACCTGCGGCCCCGAGCTCCGTCAGGATCGCGGTGGCATCGTGATGCGGCTCGACGAGCTTGGCCAGACAGAGGTCCCGAGCGCCCATCTCGGCAAGGCTCTCGAACCGTGCTGCCGTGCGGCCGTCTCCCGGGAGCGGCAGCACCTCGCGGCTGGCGGCCCACACCTCGGCGGCGAGGCTCGAGCTGAGATCGGACGTATCCATCAGGTCAGCTCCAACCGCGCCCGCTCGCATCCACGATGACGCGTCAAGTATTGCTGCTCGCCCGAGTGTCCGCGACCTCGATGGTGACCCCCGGCCTGAGCCTGCGCCCTCCGACGTCGCTGAACCGTAGTCGCACGCCGTTGCCGTCGTGCTCCGCGTGGACATGGAGATGCGGCTCGGTCGAGTGCCCGGAGCTGCCGACCTCGCCAAGAGGCTGCCCTGCCACAACCCGGTCCCCGACCGAGACCCGGAGCGTGCCGGGCCGCAGATGGGCAAGCTGCACGATCTCGTGGCCGTTGTCGATGCGGACGTGGTTGCCGAAGCCCGAGCCCGGCCCCGGGTGCTGGGGGGCCTGGTCGGAGTCACCGTCGACGGCTCCGACCACCGTCCCGTCACACGGGCTCAGGACCTCGCAGCCGTACGCCGCGTAGTCCTCGAGGTTCGGCGGACAGACTCCCGAGGCCCGCGCCCCGTCGGGACGCACCGCGACCACGTCCAAGGCGCCGGTCTGCTGGGGTGATGACAGATGGTGGTTGAGTGCCGCCACGCCGCCGGCGGCGACCGCCCATCGACCCGACCCCAGCGGGAAGACGAGGGGCTGGACCACACTGCGGCCACCCGGCTCGCGAAGACCCGCCACGACGTAGGCCAGCACCACCACCGTGACAGCGACGCCGCCCATCGCCGTGGAGGTGACGTGCGGCCACCGGATGTCGGCGACTGTGACGACCGAGGCGGCACCGCTCAGGCCGCAGAGCGGATACACCAAGCCGAACGGCGCGCGGACCAGGTGCCTGCCGGGTCGGTCGTAGCCCATGGTGACCACGAGCAGGATGGCCAGCACGCCCAGGTTCGTCAGCCAGCCCACGAACGACGTCTCCCACCAGCACGCGACCGCCGTACCCACGCAGGCGACGACGGAGCCGACCAGGGCAACCCAGACCACGAGCCTCCGCACGCGACAGAACACTAACCTGAGCCGATGGGAACCGAGCGGAGCCAGGCCCCGGCCGCGACCCGGGCCCTGCGCGTGCTGCGGTTCCTCGCCACCCAGCCGGATCCCGTCACCTTGCACCGGATCGCCGCCGCCGTCCACGTCCCGCGGTCGTCGGCGTACCACCTGGTCAACGTCATGGTCGCCGAGGGTTTCGTCACCCATCTCGAGGACGAGCACCGCTATGCCCTCGGGGTAGCCGCCTTCGAGGTCGGCAGCGGGTACACCAGGCAGGCGCCTCTGCAACGCATTGCCCGCAAGCCGCTCGCTGACCTCGTCGACGCGCTCGGAGAGTCCGCCCACCTGGCCGTGCTCCACGGCCGCGACATCTACTACGTTCTCGAGGAGCGTGCCCCCGGACGCCCACCGCTCGTCACTGACGTGGGCGTCCGGCTCCCCGCCCACCTGACGGCGAGTGGACGAGCGATACTCGCCCTGCTGCCGAGCCGCCAGGTCCGCGCGCTCTATCCCGACCGGCTGGCGTTCGTCTCGCGCCACGACACGGGACCGACGTCGCTGAGCGCGCTCGCGTCACTGCTCGGCGCCACGCGTCGACGGGGGCACGCCCGCGAGGTCGGTGATGTCACGCCCGGCTTCGCGTCCGTCGCCTCAGCAGTGACCGACCACTCGTCCTACCCCATCGCGGCGGTGGCAGTCACGTTCCCGACCGACCCCGATGTCGACGAACAAGCGGTGGTACGACGGGTGGCCGGCGTGGCGGCAGCGCTGAGCAGGCGTCTCGGCGCTTCGGCAGCCCGGAATCCGTCGGAGTGAGTGCCCGAGCGAGCTGAGGCCCTGAGAAAAGCTGTCCAGAGGGGTGCCGCGCGTGGCCAGGAACACGTACTGTCCGTGATACCCCATTCGAGCACCCATCTGTGGAGGATCCAGTGTCATCGACGCGAAAGCGTGGGGCTCTGTCAGTGTTGGCGTTCACCGCCGCTGCGGGCCTTGCGATCACCGGACTACCCAACAGCGCCGCCGTGCCTGGCGCAGCGCTCAACCGATCCGGGGACCTCTCCGGACCGCTCAACAAGACGACGAAGGAACGCGCGGTCAACTACGACTCACGGCACGGCACGGCGCAGAACCAGGCTGTTTCGGCTGCGGCGCTCGTAGCCAAGCGCGGTCCCGGCTTTGCTGCCTTCGCCAAGAGCCTCGGCTCCCGGTCGGTCATGGACTTCGACGGCCTCACCGGCACACCCCGGAACCTCGGGCGGCTCGACGGCTACCTGACCGGAAAGTCAGCCTCGTCGGCACAGTCGGTCGCGCTCGGCTACGTCAGGTCCCACCTCGCGAGCCTCGGGCTGACGGATGCTGACCTGTCCACGCTGCGGTTGCGGCAGGACTACGTCGACATCGCCGGTATCCACCACATCTCCTGGACGCAGTCGGTCCGGGGCGTCACGGTGTTCAGCAACGGGCTCAAGGCCAACGTCACCAAGAACGGTGAGCTGATCTCCATCCAGGGCTCGCCGATCTCCGGGCTGGCCGCCAAGGCGGGCGCACTCTCCGCGACGCCACGGCTCTCCGCTGCCGAGGCGCGCGCGACAGCCGCCGCCGACGTGGGCGGCAAGGTCTCCACCGCTGGCGTGTCCTCGAGTGCTGCCACCCTCACGAAGTGGTCGAACCACGACCAGGCTGAGCTCGTGTGGTTCATGTCGCCGAGTGGTCTCCAGCTCGGGTGGTCGACGTACGTGCAGGCCGGTGACACGCTCAACTACCAGCACGTCGTCGACGCCTCGACGGGCCGGGTGCTCTACCGCCACGACACGACGAGCAACGACCGCGGCGACGCCCTGGTCTTCGAGCACTACCCAGGTGCCCCCGTGGGTGGGAAGCAGCACGTCGTCAACCTCTACGACGCGGACTACCTGCCGCAGGTGCAGCAGACCTGGCTGCGTGGCCGCTACGTGATCGCCTGGTCCGACGTCAACGACGACAACCAGGTCAACACCGGCGAGCGGACCCGAGTCCCCGGCACGGTGCTGCACGCCACCAAGGAGTTCGTGAAGTTCAACCCGCTGCACACGCTCTGCTCCAACGAGTTCAAGTGCTCCTGGAGCCCGAAGACGCCCTACTCCTGGCGCGTCAACCGGGCAGCGGACGTCGCACAGGGCTTCTACATGAACAGCAAGTTCCACGACTACCTGAACGCGGCACCGTTCGGCTTCACGCCAGGGGCCGGCAACTTCGAGCTGCGTGGCGGCGACCCCGTCTTGCTGAACGACCTGGACGGCGCCGACACCAACAACGGTCTGCCCGACGGTGGGCACATCGACAACGCGAACATGTCGACGCCACCCGACGGCATCGCGCCGACGATGCAGATGTATCTCTTCCACTTCCCCGGTACCGGCCCGATCGTCGAGCCCTTCATCGCGACCTCGTCGACGTTCGACCCGAGCGTGGTCCTGCACGAGTACACGCACGGACTCTCGAACCGGCTCGTCGTCGACGCGCAAGGGAACTCCACGCTGAACAGCATCCAGGCCGGCGCCATGGGCGAGGCCTGGAGTGACTACTACGCGATGGACTACCTCGTCACCAAGGGCCTCGTCCCGAACACCGCTGCTGACGGAGAGGTCTTCGAAGGCTCCTACCTGCTGGCCGCCAAGCGGCCATTCCGCACCGAGGCGATCGACTGCTCGGTCACCAGCTCCGCCGACGGCTGCACGGACATCTACGGAAATTCCGGCGGCTATACCTACGGCGACTTCCCCACCATCGGTGGCGTCCCCGAGGTGCACTCGTCCGGCGAGGTGTGGGCGCAGACCCTATGGTCGCTGCGCGAGCGCCTCGGCCACACCCACGCCGACGCGGTCATCACCCGCGCCATGTCGCTTTCGCCGGCAGACCCGTCGATGCTCGACATGCGCAACGCGATCGTCCAGGCCAACCGCGCCGTCTACGACGGCGTCGGGAACAGCGTGATCTGGCACGTCTTCGCCTCGCGCGGGATGGGCTGGTACGCCGGCACGATCGACGCCGGCGACGCGTTCCCGAAGGAGGACTTCCAGGTCCCGCCGTCTCCCCAGACCCCGCGGTCGACGGTCTTCGGCAAGGTTGTGGACGGGATCACCGGCGACCCGGTCGGGGGTGCCCTGGTGGCGATCACCGGACACGACTCCGGCTTCACCGGCGACTACACAGCGGTGACCAACCCCGATGGCAGCTACTCGATCCCGTACGTCTACATCGGGACCTACGCGCTTGTCAGAGTCACCGCACCCGGGTACGAGGTCATCTCGGGACCCCTGAAGGTCGTCGAGGGTGGCACCAATGCCAACTTCTCGCCTCGGCGGGACTGGGCAGCCGCAACCGGTGGTGGGTTCGTGACCGACTTCAACGGTCCCGACTACTCCAACTTCGGCTGCGGACCGGGTGGCTCCATCGACCTCAGCCAGGGAACCGGCTGGGGAAGCACGACGGGCGACGACGCCGCCACGCCGACGAACACGATGATCCCCAAGTTCGTCGAGATCAAGCTGCCGTCGACAGTCAAGGTCACGTCGTTCGCAGTCAACCCGTCCAACAACTGTGGTGACCCGGGCAGCAGCTCGACCGGCCGCTACCGGATCGAGACCTCGCCAAACGGCAACACCTGGACGACGGCAAAGCAGGGGACGTTCACTAGTGCCGACCGGCACCTGAACCAGCTCTCCATCGACCAGCCGATCAAGGGCGTGAACTACGTCAAGTTCTGGATGCTGTCGCCGCAGGTGCCGGACTTCCACCAAACCTGCCCCGAGGGCAGCTACGGAGGTTGCACGTTCACCGACATGACCGAGATCGAGGTGTTCGGCCGCTGAGCTGAGACACCTTCGGACCCCGGCCGCATCGCGGCCGGGGTCCGTCGGCGTCATCGGAGATGTGGCGGGTCGTACCCGGCGTGTGGACCGGTGTCGCGGCAGGCAGGCTAGTCTCGCCTGGAATCCGCGCGCGAGGAGGACATCATGCAGGTGGTGGCGATCGTCGTGTCGCTCTTCGTCACCGTCGTGGCTGTCGCGTTGTTCGCGAACGCCATCGGCCAGATCGTCCGCACCCTTGCGATCGGTCAGCCCGCTGTCGGCCGATCGGACGCGAAGGGACGTCGCTCGCTGACGATGCTCACCGAGACCCTCGGGCACACCCGGATGCTGCAGTGGAGCCACGTGGGCGTGCTGCATTGGTTCGTGTTCATCGGCTTCGGCTACCTCTTCCTCACTCTGGTGACCGCGTTCGGCCAGCTCTTCGACGCCACCTTCGCGCTCCCTGTGATCGGACACTGGCTCGTCTACGACTGGGCCACCGACCTGGTCACCTGGCTGATGCTGCTCTCGATCCTCGGGCTGGTCGCGATCCGGATCTCCCGGCGCCCGGCGGGCACCCTTGGGCGCTACAGCCGCTTCTACGGGTCGCGCGCGTGGCAGGCCTACTTCGTCGAGGCCGTGATCGTCGGGATCGCCCTCTGCATCCTCGTCCTGCGCGGCAGCGAGTACGCCCTGGCGGGTGACTCCGCGCACCGGTCCAGCTACCCGTTGACGTTCTTCATCGGCGACCTGTTCGGCGGCGCCAGCGACTCAGCGTTGCGGAACACGATCTATCTGGTGGCGATGGTCAAGATCGTCATCTCGTTCAGCTGGATGATCGTGCTGGCGCTCAACACCACGATGGGGGTGGCCTGGCACCGCTTCACCGCGTGGCCGAACATCTGGTTCAAGCGTTTTCCCGACCGCCGTACGGCGCTAGGGGGCCTGCGGCCGATGATGGCGGGCGGGACGCCGATCGACTTCGAGAACATCGAGGACCTCGACGAGGACACCGCGTTCGGCGTCGGCAAGGTCGAGGACTTCAGCTGGAAGGGCCTGCTGGACTTCACGTCGTGCACGGAGTGCGGTCGCTGCCAGTCCCAGTGCCCAGCGTGGAACACCGAGAAGCCCTTGTCGCCCAAGCTGCTCGTCATGGCGTTGCGCGAGCACGCGTTCGCCAAGGCGCCCGCGTTGACCGCCGTACCGGATGCCGAGAGCTCGGACCGGCTGCGTGCCGAGCTGGACCGTCCGTTGATCGGCAATGCCGACGCATACGGCGTCATCGACCCCGAGGTGCTCTGGTCGTGCACCTCATGCGGAGCCTGCGTGCAGCAGTGCCCCGTCGACATCGAGCACGTCGACCACATCATGGACATGCGACGCTTCCAGGTCCTGGTGGAGTCCAGCTTCCCCGCCGAGCTCAACCAGCTGTTCAAAAGCCTGGAGAACAAGGGCAACCCGTGGAACATGGCGCCGAGAGCAAGGATGGACTGGGCCACGGGGCTGCCGTTCGAGGTCTTGCGGGTCGGCACCGACATCGAGGACCTGACCCAGGTCGACTGGCTGTTCTGGGTGGGATGCGCCGGCGCCTACGAGGACCGCGCCAAGAAGACGACGCGAGCGGTTGCCGAGCTGCTGCACGAGGCGGGGGTCTCGTTCGCTGTGCTCGGCGACGGCGAGACGTGCACCGGCGATCCCGCCCGCCGTGCCGGAAACGAGTTCGTCTTTCAGCAGCTCGCGATGCAGAACGCCGAGGTGCTCACCGCGGCCAAGGCGACAAAGGTCGTAGCCACCTGTGCGCACTGCTTCAACACGCTGAAGAACGAGTACCCTCAACTCGGGGTCACCCTTGAGGTCGTGCACCACACCCAGCTGCTGAACCGGCTCGTGCGGGACGGTCGGCTCACCCCCGTGGCGGCGCCCGAGGCGTCGCTCGGGGGACGCACCATCACCTACCACGACCCCTGCTTCATCGGCCGGCACAACCAGGTCTACGAGCCGCCTCGGGAGCTCCTCGGGGCGATTCCCAGCGCCACTCTCACCGAGATGCCCCGCAACGCGGAGCGGTCGTTCTGCTGCGGCGCGGGAGGTGCTCGGATGTGGATGGAGGAGCGTACCGGGCAGCGCATCAACGTCAACCGAACGACCGAGGCGGTCGCCACCGGCGCTCGCCAGATCGCGACCGCATGCCCGTTCTGCCGGATCATGCTGAGCGACGGCCTGACGAGCCTGCAGGCCGACGGTCACGCCGACGATGAGGTCGAGGTCCTGGACGTCGCCCAGCTGCTGCTCGCGGCGGTGCGGAGGTCCGACGGAATCGACGGGTGACGGGGTCGGAGTCGGGCACGCCCTGGAGCTCGATATCGACCCGGCGTCAATCGGTGGTGTCATGGTGTTGACATGACATCATAGTGGTGTCATAGTAATGCCCATGGACATCACCCAGTTCGTCGACGAGCTGAGACGGGACCTCACGCTGGCGGCTCAGGCCGGCAGCGACGAGATGCGAGCAGCGGCCGAGCGGATCACGATGGCGCTCGACTCGTCGGTGCGGCTCACGCTGATGGACGCCCTCTCACAGGCCGCGTCCGAGATCACCAACGAGCTCCAGGGGACGAGCGTCGAGGTGCGGCTCAAGGGCCGTGAACCCGTGTTCGTCGTCGTGGGTGCGGCGACGCAGGCCCCGCCTACCCCCGAGGACCCGGCCGACAGCCCCGACGACTTCGAGCTCGACGAGGACGAGACGGTGGCCCGGATCACGCTGCGCCTGCCGGAGTCGCTCAAGACACGGGCCGAGGAGATGGCTGCGCGCCGTGGACAGTCACTCAACACGTGGCTCGTGAACGCCACGCGCTCCGCAGCGAGCATCACCATCAACGTCAGCGCCCAGGGCATGGGGCCGGGTGCCCCCGGCCGCAACCGTTCATCAAACAAGCGCATCCAGGGGTGGGTGCGATGAGCCAGGAGACCTTCATGACCCAAGCAGACTCGACGTACGTCTTCGAGACACCGGAACCCGTCGACCTCAAGGTCGAGCTGGGCACCGGTGAGCTCGACATCACCGCCTCCGAGACATCCGAGACCCGGGTCGAGCTCGAGGCCATCCATGGAGACAGCCACGCCAAGGATCTGATCGAGGGCGCCCGGGTAGAGCAGCACGGCACCAAGATCTCGGTGATCATGCCCAAGAACAAGGGTGGCTTCTTCGGACGCAAGGGCCTGGTCCGCGCCAGGATCACGATCCCCCACGAGAGCAGCCTCAAGATCGAGACCGGCTCCGCCGACCTCGAGGCACGGGGCAGGTTCGCGCAGGCCAGCGTCGCCAGTGGCTCGGGCGACATCGAGATCGAGCAGATCGCCTCCGGTGACCTGAAGGCGGGGTCCGGCGACATCGAGGTCGAGACCGTGCTCGGCTCGGTCAAGGTGAAGACCGGCTCTGGCGATGTGAAGCTCGGCTCGGTCGGCGGCAACGGCGACGTCATGGCCGGTTCCGGGGACGTCGTCCTCGACGCCGTCGAGGGCGCGCTCAAGGTCAAGACCGGCTCGGGCGACGTCGTCGTCAAGTCGGGTGGCGACAAGGTCGACGCGATGGCCGGGTCAGGCGACCTGCTGATCCAGCGGGTCGACCGCGGCGAGGTCTTCGCCAAGACCGGGTCCGGCGACGTCACGATCGCGGTGGCTCAGGGCACGGCGGCGTACCTCGACATCCAGACCGTCACGGGCGACGTCACCTCGTCACTCGACTCCACCGAGTCGCCGCTCGACGGCGACGCGACCGTGGCGATCAACGTGGTCTCAGGGACTGGCGATGTGGTCCTACAGCGCGCCTGACCGCACGCCGCAGCCGTCGGCGGCGCCCGCTCACGACGGACACGAGAAGGTGGCCCGGCGTCACCAGCACCCGAACGGACAGGCCTCGAAGCTGAGGCTCGTCACCCACTCCCCCACCGACAACACTCTCCCGAAAGAGGAAACGTCATGAGCATGGCGGACCAGATCGCCCGCGAAGTCATCCGCGACCGTACGACGCACCGCGACACCTACCAGCGCCCGAGCCACCCCCGCACCGCCCGCGTGTTGCGCGGCCTGGCCGAGCGCCTCGACCCCCGCACCTAACCGCCAACCCCTCACCCGCGATTCGTCTGCGGTTCAGCCGGTCACGCCCCGCGTGGCTCCCGCAGACGAGTCGCGGGTGTTGTCGCGTCAGATCGGGGTGCGGTGGAAGTTCTGGAACGACCGGGACGGCGTCGGGCCGCGCTGGCCCTGGTAGCGGGACTCGTACTTGGCGCTCCCATAGGGATGCTCGGACGGCGAGCTCAGCCGGAAGAAGCACAGCTGGCCGATCTTCATGCCCGGCCACAGCTTGATCGGCAGCGTGGCCACGTTCGACAGCTCGAGCGTGACGTGCCCCGAGAACCCCGGGTCGATGAAACCCGCCGTCGAGTGGGTGAGCAGTCCCAGCCTGCCGAGGGACGACTTGCCCTCCAGACGGGCAGCCACGTCGTCGGGCAGGGTGACGATCTCGTACGTCGATCCCAGCACGAACTCGCCCGGGTGCAGGATGAACGGCTCGTCACCTTCCGGCTCGACCGCCCTCGTCAAATCGGGCTGGTCGGCCGCTGGGTCGATGTGCGGGTAGCGGTGGTTCTCGAACACCCGGAAGAACCTGTCGAGTCGTACGTCGATGCTGGACGGCTGGATCATCGCCTCGTCGAAGGGCTTCAGCGCCACCCGTCCGGCGTCGATCTCGGCGCGGATGTCTCGGTCGCTGAGCAGCACCCGCCAGACACTACCGAACGGCGGCGCCCGGGCGGGGCAACGGCGGCGACAACCCGACGCATTCGAGACGGTAGGATCCCTCATCGCACGCCTCGGTCGAGCCGGGCGGTGTGCGGGTGTAGTTCAATGGTAGAACATCAGCTTCCCAAGCTGACAGTGCGAGTTCGATTCTCGTCACCCGCTCCACACAAAACCGCAGGTCAGCGGCGTGTCGAACCATCTGAACATCTCCCGTCGACCCCGAAATCACCGGTCGTGCCCGCTACGTGCCCGATAGAACGGGCACGTCTCGCCGATCCGGCGCTGAACGGCGGCCAACGAGGGTGGACCGCGAGGCATAGAGTGAGCTCGTGAGACTGGCCGTGCCACCGACCGTGGTCGGCGGACGTTCGAATGTGCTCAGGCAGTCCGGCCGGGGAGCTTGACCACCGGCGCCGTGCAGGAGGTCGAGGCGGTCTCGGGTCAATGCGACAAGCTCCCCCCAGC
>JBBJMF010000019.1:0-35657 GCA_037719575.1 Nocardioidaceae bacterium | reverse complement strand
CCGATGACCTTCTCATTACGAGTGAGACGCTCTGCCGACTGAGCTAAGGCGGCGCTGACCTCGCGGGCGGAGGCCGACGGGAGAGGTTACCAACTGGCGAAGGACGTCCCCAAATCACCTGCGGATGGCACGGGGGGTCACCGGCGGCGTCCTCGTGGACGTAAGCGACCGTCGGCATCGACGGGGCGAGGTGCCGATCGCTTACCGCGACATCATCCTCCTGATGGTCGCCTCAACACCGGGCACCGTCTGCCGGGGGGCGCCCGTTCGTGAGGTAGAAGTTCACGGCGTCCTCGATACAGACGTTGCCACTCCCGTAGGCCGGGTGTCCCTCACCCGTGTGCGTGAGCAGCACCCCGCCGTCGATCTCGTCCGCCAGGTTGACGGCTCCCTGGTACGGCGTTGCGGCATCATGTGTCGTCCCGATGACAAGGATCGGGCGCGCACCCGGCGCCGAGTAGTCAAGCCTCGGCAACGTCGGCACGGTGGGCCACGAGGCGCAGGCAGCGGGCAACCAGGTGGCGGCCGATCCGAAGACCGGTGACGCCTCCAGAAGCTCGGAGCTGCGTGCCTGGATATCAGCGAGGCTCCGGCGGTCCGGATGGTCGAGGCAGCTCACCGCCGCCTGGGCCTCCACGCGGTTGTCGATGTAGCTGCCGCTCCGGTCGCGGCCGACGTACCGGTCCGAGAGGGACAGCAGTGCGTCGCCGCTACCCGCGAGTGCCTGGTCGAGGGCCCGGGTCTCCACCGACCAGCGGGCACGGCTGGACAGCCCCTGCACGAGTCCGGAGAAGGCGAGTCCTTCGGTGAGGTCTCGACCGCTGGCAGTCGGCAGGGGGTCCGCGTCGATCTGCCTGAAGAGCTCGATCAGATGCATCTGGGCAGCGGTGACGTTGCCTCCGAGCGGGCAGTGCTTGCCGGAGACGCAGTCGGTCAGATACGCCGTCAGCGCCGTCTGGAGGGCGATGGTCTGACCGAGCGCTCGAGCGTGCGGGGGCTGATCCGGGTCCACTCCTCCATCGAGCACCATCCGCCCCACTCGGTGGGGGAAGAGGGCGGCGTACGTTGCGCCGAGGCCAGTGCCGTACGACGCTCCGTAGTAGTTGAGGTACGGGTCTAGGACGACGGACCGGAGGATGTCCATGTCACGGGCTGCCTCGATCGTCGAGACGTGGCTGAGCAGCGGACCCGACTCTCGGACGCACCCGCGCGCGAAGTGTCTCTGCATCCGAAGCAGCGTGGCGATCTCGGAGGGAGAGTCAGGCGAGCGGTCGGCAGCGACGTACGCGTCGAGCTCTCGTGAGGGCAGACAGTGAACCGGAGTGCTCTCACCGACGCCGCGCGGGTCGAAGCCCACAACCTGGGACTCACTGGTCACCGGGGCTGCGAAGTCGACCCGGTCGAGGAACGCGATCCCCGACCGGCCCGGTCCGCCGGGGTTGACGAAGATCGTCCCGAAGGCATGGGCGGGGTCGCCGCTCGGGCGCATCTTGGCCCTGATCGTGATCGCCAACCCGTCCGGGTGGACGTAGTCGAGCGGCACCCAGACCGAGGCACACTTGTCGGAGTCGCCACACGGGGTCCAGGTCACCTGCTGGTGGTAGTAGCGCGCCAGTCCCTGCCCGGGAGGCCCGGCCCCGAACCCCGCAGGGAGCCCTTGCATAACCGGGGCTGACGTGGCCGTGGTCGGCGCGGGATCGCCGATCCGCTGGGCCGTGCCGCAGGCCGCGAGGCCGCCAGCCAGAACCACGATCATCGCCAGCAAGGTTCGTCGCGACCGCCTCCGCAGGAACCTGGCGACCTTGGTCAGCACATGGTCCCGTCCGCTGGTGGGGTCCCGGCCGAGAGGAACGTGTCGATCGCGGTGTCGATGCAGACGTTGCCGCTCGAGTACGCCGTGTGCCCGTCACCGTCGCGGCTCAGCAGCACGCCGCTGTCGAGCTCATGGGAAAGCTGGACTGCCTGCTGGTACGGCGTTGCCGGGTCTCGTGTCGTGCCGACCACGACGATCGGTGGGGCCCCCTTGGCGGAGTAGTCGGGTGTGGGAAGGGTCGAGCTGACGGGCCAGTTGGAGCAGCCATAGGGGAACCAGGTCGCGACCTGCCCGAATACCGGCGAGGCGTCCAGGAAGTCCGAGGCGCCAGCCTGGATCTCCGAGATGGTCTCGTGCTCCGGGTGGTCGAGGCAGCTGACCGCCGGCTGGACCTGGATCCCGTTGTCGGCGTAGTGGCCACTTGCCTGTCGGTCCGTGTACTGGTCGGACAGGAACAGCAGCAGGTCGCCGTTGCCCCCGAGCGCCTGCTCCAAAGCCTGCGTCTCGTACGTCCAGCTGTCCTTGCTGTAGAGGGGCAGGATGAAGCCGAAGAAGGCAAGCCCCTCGGTGAGCTGTCGTCCGCTCGACGTGGGCAGCGGTTTGGCGTCGATCTGCTCGAACAACGAGACCAGCTGCTGCTGGGCGCTGTCGACCGAGCTGCCCAGCGGGCAGCTGCCGGAGCCCACGCAGTCGGTCAGGTAGGCGGTGAGGGCCGTCTGGAAGCCAGCGGTCTGGGCCAGCTCCGACGCGCGCGGCGACGCCTCCGGGTCGACGGCCCCGTCGAGCACCATCCGGCCCACTTTGGCGGGGAAGATCGCCGCGTACGTCGCACCAAGGTAGGTGCCGTACGACGCGCCGTAGAAGTTGAACGACGGGTCCTTGACGACAGCACGCAGGATGTCCATGTCTCGGGCTGCCTCGATCGTGGACACATGGCCGAGCAGCGGTCCGGAGTTCTCGACGCAGCCGCGGGTGAAGTGCTCCCACTGCTGCTGCAGGACCGAGACCTCCGAGCTGGTGTCCGGTGAGGGATCCGCAGCGATGTAGACGTCGAGGTCGTGGTCGGACAGACAGTGGACCGGGGTGCTCTGCCCGACCCCGCGGGGGTCGAAGCCGACCACGTCGTAGTCCTGCGTGACCGACGCTCCGAGCTGGATGAAGCCGAGATAGTCGATGCCGGAGGCGCCCGGCCCGCCGGGGTTGATGAAAAGCGTGCCGTTCGGGTGAGCCGAGTTGCTCGCAGGCCGCAGCTTCGCCTTGATCGTGATCGCCTGGTCGTCGGGATGGTCATAGTCGAGCGGCACCCAGATCGACGCACAGGTGTCCGGGCTCCCGCATGGCGTCCAGGACACCTGCTGGTCGTAGAACCTGGCCAGGCCGGTACCCGGCGGCCCCTGGCCGAACCCTTGGGGCAGCCCTTGGGTGGGAGGGATGGACGCCGTCGGCGGTGTGGTCGGACCAGTTGCGGACGGCAGACCTGGGGTCGGCTCGGTCGTCGCGTCGCCGGTGCGGGTGGGTCCAGTCACGCCAATGTCCTGAGCCGTGCCGCAGGCGACGAGCAGGGCTCCCGCCAGCACCGCGCCCAGCGCCGCACCGGATCCTCGCGTCTGTCGCATGCGCTGGAAACCCTTCGCCAGGTGGCCGGATCGTCAAAGCCTCGTCAGTGGAACCCTACGTCGCCGAGCGGACGAGCAAGCCACGCCGTCCACAAGCCAGGGTGCCGACACGGCTCGGCTACTTCAGGACCGAACCCGTCATCGGCTGACCACCGTTGGTCAAGAAGCAGATCGCCCGATGTCCGCCGGTCCCGTCCCACCGGTTCTCCGTGGGGTAGAGCGTGTAGCTCTGGAACGGCAGCGAGCTGTAGGTCTGGTACTTGGCGGAGCACGCGTCCTGGGCCTGCTGGCCGATCTGCGTCTCCCCCGGGTAGGCCAAGTCGTCGGGGAACGTGACGACGAAGATCGACTGTGCGTTGTGGCTCTCCGCACATGGCACACCTTCGATGTCGAACGCCCCGATGTCAGCGCCGTTGTCCAGACCAGAGATCGTCACGCAGTCATCGGTCCGGATGTCACCGAAGTCGAGCGTGCCGGCCTTGGTGATCACACCCGCGTCGTTGCGTTCTGCCTGGTTGCTGTTCACCCAGACGGCGAGGCCGATGGCTCCGACCCACCACAACACGCTGAGGATGATTCCGACGATCGCCATCCATCTGCCTTTGGCCCTCGTGCGCGAGATCTTGACGAGTGCCACGATGCCGAGCGGCACCGCGACGAAGATGCCGACCAGCGGGAGCAGCAGGCCGGTGACCAGGGCGGCGATCGCCCACCCGCTGTAGCGTCGCGGGGCGTTCGGGTCCTGCATTCCGGGATACCCGGGGTAGGCGGGCGCGTAGCCCGGCTGGGACGGGTAGCCATAGGTCGGCTGAGGTGCGGTCGGCGGGCCGGGGTACGGCGGCGGCGGGGGCGGATAGGGCGTCGTGCCACCGGGCTCCGGAACACCGGGTTCGGGTCGATCAGTCACGTCCGCCGCCTCCCAGCGAGATCATGAGCGACTCCAGTGCCAGGGCCGGAGCCACCTCGCCCTCGAGTGCCTCTCGTGTCGCGAAGATGGCCGCAAGCCGTGCGCCAGACATCTCCCCCGTCGTCTGTCGGGCAATGCTACTCACTTCCGCGCGCTGTTCCTCGTTGACGAGAGCATGTCCGGCGCCGAGCTGGACGGCCAGCACATCGCGGTAGAACGACGCGAGGTCGAGCAGCGATCGGTCGAGGGCGTCCCGCACGAACCGCTTCCCGCGCTGTCGCTGGTTGCGCTGCATCTCCTTCAGCGCGGGGGCGAACCCGGAGCTCCTCGACCCGCGGGCACCGGCGCCGTAGGCGGCCTCGAGGTCGGTCACCTCGACGGCGTCGAGGGCACTCGCGCGGGGTTCGCCCTCCTCGGTCGCGGCCGCCAGCAGGTTGCTCGCGCACGTCATGCAGGAGCCGAGGTCGAGGAGCTGGCTGGGGATGCGCAGCACCTCCCGCCGCCGGTTGCGTGTCGGCTCGTCCAGGGCGAGTGCCCGAGCCCGGCCGATGTGTCCCTGCGACGCCCTCGCGGCGTACGACGCAACTGCCTGCGAGACTCCTTCGCGACGCACCAGGTGGGCGGCGACCGCATCGGGCGGCGGTGTGCGAAGCACCTTCGTGCGGCAGCGCGACCGGATCGTCGGCAGGACGTCCTCGACGGTCGGCGCGCACAGCAACCAGACCGTGCGCGGAGGCGGTTCCTCGATGCTCTTAAGCAGCGCATCGGCCGCCTTGTCGTTGAGTCGGTCGGCGTCCTCGAGCACAAAGATCTGCCAGCGGCGTCCCGACGGGGCGAGAGCCGCCTGCCGCACCAGCTCGCGCATCGGGTCGACCTTGATCACGGACTGGTCGGAGATCACGACGGTGACGTCGGCGTGGGCGCCGCTGAGCGCGGTCCGGCAGGCGAGGCACGTGCCGCAGCCCTGGTCGTCGCAGAGCAGGGCTGCCGCGAAGGCGCGGGCGGCGTTCGAGCGCCCGGACCCCGGCGGGCCCGTGAAGAGCCAGGCATGCGACATCGCCGCAGAGGGCTCCCCGCCGAGCACGCTCGCCGCCCCGGCGACCGCCTGCCGCAGACCCGCCACGAGATCCTGCTGGCCGACCAGCTCGTCCCACACGCTGCTTGACGGTGCTGTTCCGCTCGTCACGCGTCCGCCCCGAGATGGCACTCGGCGAGCGGCAGCAGCGCCTCGACCCGGGAGCGGATCGCCTCCGCCACCGCTGCACTGTCGTGCCCGGCGTCGACGACGAGGTAGTGGTCGGGGTTGGCGGCCGCCAGCTGCAGGAACGCCTCGCGGACCCGCTCGTGGAAGCTCAGCGGTTCGGCTTCGAGGCGGTCCGGTGACCCGAAGCGCGCGAGTCCCACCTCCGGCGGCAGGTCGAGCAGGACGGTCAGGTGGGGTCGGAGGTCCGCGGTCGCCCAGCGGGCCACCCGCTCGACGTCCCGCGGCAGCAGGTCGCGGCCCGCGCCCTGGTAGGCGAGCGTCGAGTCGACGTAGCGGTCGGTCACCACGACCGCGCCGCGGGCAAGCGCTGGCGCCACGATCTTCTCGACGTGCTCCGCCTTGTCCGCCGCATAGAGCAATGCCTCGGCACGGTGGGCCAGCTCGCCGGTCGTGGGCGAGAGCAGGATCTCGCGGAGCCGTCGTCCCACCTCGGAGTCACCCGGTTCGTGGGTGAGGACGACGTCGTAGCCGGCTTCGGACAGCCAGGACCGCAGCAACCTTGCCTGCGTGGACTTCCCGGCTCCCTCTCCGCCCTCGAGCGCGACGAAGACGCCTCGGGTGGCATAGACACCAGTGCCGCGCATCAGGGACTGCCTCAGCTCGCTTCCGATCGACACACCAGGTCTGTCGTTCATGTGATGGTAGGCAACGAGACCGACACCGACCATCACCAGCGCGGAGCCGAACATCGTGATCGCGGCCCCGTTGTAGTCGAGCACCGAGTCGTCGGTGACCTGCCAGCGGTGCTGACCGATCAGGCCGGCGAGAAGCGGCGCCAGGGCCAGCACCAGGGCGAGCGACAGCCGGATCAGCGTCTGGACGAACGCGAACGTGCGGCCCCGGAAGGCGTCCTCGACCTCGAGGCCCAGCAGCGTGTAGCCGGTGATCCAGGCGCTCCCCGCGAAGAACCCGAGGACCAGCGTCAGCGCCGTCACGATCGCGAGGTTGGCGATGACCGCGATGCCGCCGAGCAGGACCCCGGCCGCCACCAGCGAGAAGCCGAACAGCCGCCGGCGCGACATGGCCAGCAAGAACCGCGGTCCCCGCCACATCCCGATGGCGAGGCCGGCGAAGACGGCTGCGAAGAGCATGCCGTAGCCGGGGTTGCCGCCTCCCAGGTCGGCGACATAGACCCGGGCCAGCCCGATCACGACACCGCCGGCGGCGAACGCTCCGGTGATCCCCAGCACGAGCCCCCGGATCAGGGGGCGGTGAGCGACGTACGACCAGCCCCCGCGGATCACGTGCAGCATCCCTTGGCGGTCCTCGGCGGTTATGGCGGGGCCCGCCGGGATCTGGTGGAGCGTCGCGATGACCAGGCCCGACACGATGAACGAGACGGCGTTGAACGCGAGCGACAACGTCACTGGCGCGTTGTCGAGCCAACCGAAGGACGACGTCAGACCCTGGGTGCCGAGGGAGAGCACCACGAAGATCCCGGCGGCCGGCAGTGCGGAGCCGTAGGTCGTGGCGATGGACAGCTGGTTCGCCCGCTCGAGCTGGTTGGCCGGCACCAGGTTGGGCACGGTGGCGTCCTTGGCCGGCAGCCACACCAGGCTGATCGCCTCCACGATGACGGTCGCGACGAGCACCCACCACAAGGCGTTGACGATCGGGATCGAGATGAACACGACGCCGCGCGCGAGGTCACCGACGACGAGCGTCCAGCGGCGGTCCAGCCGGTCAGCGACATAGCCCGCGAGCGGGCCGATCACGACGGCCGGAAGCACGCGAAGGAGCAGTACGCCGGCGATCGCGAAGTTCTGGCTCTGGTAGGTGTCCGCCGCCAGCGAGCTGGCCATCGCCGTCAACGCGAGCAGGCCGAGCCAGTCGCCGAGGCTCGAGAGCCCGAGCCCGATCCACAGCCGCCGGAACGCGGTGATCCGCAGCACCGCACCCGTCGAGGAAGACATGACCGGGCTCGACGCGCTCACGTCTCAGTCTGGATTCCTGGTGGCACCCTTGACCGCCTTCTTAGGGACAGGCGGCGCCTTCGTGCGCGCAGATTTCTTGCCCTTCGCGGACTTTTTGACCGGCGGGGTCCGCCCTGTGACCTGCAATGAGGCTTTGGCGCGCTTGTCGCCGAGCAGCTCCGCGGCCCGCTCGAGCGTCAACGCCGCCACCTCGTCCCCGCGTCGCAGGGTCGCGTTGACCTCGCCGTCGGTGACGTACGGACCGAAGCGACCGTCCTTCACGGTGACCGCCAGCCCGGTCGTGGGGTCAGCCCCGAGGTCGCGCAGGGGGCCAGCGGCCGCCCGCCGTCCGCGCTGCTTCGGTTGTGCGTACACCGCCAGCGCCTGGTCCAGCGTGATGGTCAGGAGCTGCTCCTCGGAGTCGATCGAGCGCGAGTCGCTGCCCTTCTTCAGATAGGGCCCGTAGCGCCCGTTCTGGGCGGTGATCGCCTCGCCGGTCGACGGGTCGTCGCCGACGTGCCGGGGCAACGTGAGCAGCAGCAGCGCCTGGTCGAGGTCGATCGTCTCGAGCGTCATCGAGGCAAACAGCGACGAGGTGCGGGGCTTGGCGCTCTTGGGTGCGTCGTCAGGCAGTACGTGGGTGACGTACGGCCCGTACCGGCCGTTCTTGGCGACCACCTGGTTGCCGGTGGACGGGTCGCTGCCGAGCTCGATCTCCATGCCGGCGGGGTTGGCGAGCAGCTCACGTGCCGTATCGAGCGTCAGCTCGTCGGGCGGGAGGTCGTCCGGCACGTTCGCCCGACTGCCGTCCGCGGTCTCGACGTACGGGCCGTAGCGCCCGACCCGCAAGGCGACTCCCTCACCGATCTCGAACGTCGACAGCTCACGCGCATCGATCTCGCCGAGCTCGCTGACGATGGTCTTCAGCCCCTCCTGGTTGCCGGTGCCGAAGTAGAACTCCGCGAGCTCGGTGGTGGAGTCGCGACGCCCCGCGGCCACCTCGTCGAGGATGTCTTCCATGCCGGCCGTGAAGTTGTAGTCGACGAGCCGCGCGAAGTGCCGCTCCAGCAGCCTGACCACGGAGAACGCGAGCCACGCCGGCACCAGCGCGTTCCCCTTCTTGTATACGTAGCCCCGGTTAAGGATCGTGCCGATGATCGACGCGTACGTCGACGGCCGGCCGATCTCCCGCTCCTCCAGCTCACGGACCAAGGTGGCCTCGGTGTAGCGGGCCGGTGGGCGGGTCTCGTGGCCCGCCGAGCCCAGCTCGGCAACCGTGAGGGCGTCCCCCTCGGCAAGATCGGGCAGCCGGGTCTCGCGGTCGTCGCGTTCGGCGTCGGGGTCGTCGTGTCCCTCGACGTACGCCTTGAGGAAGCCGTGGAACGTGATGACGCGACCGCTCGCCGAGAACTCGCACACCTCGCCGCTCGTCGCGCTCGCCGCAATCCGCACCGACACCGAGCGGCCTTCGGCGTCCCGCATCTGCGAGGCGACGGTCCGCATCCAGATCAGCTCGTACAGCCGGTACTCGTCTCCGGACAGACCCGTCTGTCCCGGCGTCCGGAACTGCTCACCCGCGGGCCGGATTGCCTCGTGCGCCTCCTGCGCGTTCTTGACCTTGCTCTGGTATGTGCGAGGCGCGTCGGGCAGGTACTCGCGGCCGTACAGCTCGGCAACCTGTGCCCGGGCGGCAGCGACCGCCGTACCTGTCAGCGTGATCGAGTCGGTGCGCATGTAGGTGATGTGCCCGTTCTCGTACAGCCGCTGGGCCACCTGCATCGTGCGCGCGGCACCGTAGCCGAACTTGCGCGACGCCTCCTGCTGCAGTGTCGTGGTGCGAAACGGCGCATACGGCGACCGGCGGTACGGCTTGGACTCCACCGAGCGAACCGCGAAGGTCTGGTCGCGAAGCGCCTGCGCGAGGGCGCTCGCGGTGGTCTCATCGAGATGGACCGGCGCGGCGGACTCCTCGCGACCCTTGAGCTCACCGAGCGACGAGAAGTCCCGGCCCTGCGCGACGCGCCTGCCGTCGATCCCGGTCAGCTTCGCCGGGAACGTCTGCGGGGTCTTGCCGGCCCTACCGACGGTCTCTCCGGCATCGAACGTGGCCTCGAGGTCCCAGTAGGCGGCGAACCGGAACGCCATCCGCTCGCGCTCCCGGTCGACGACGAGACGAGTGGCGACCGACTGGACCCGACCGGCCGACAGGCCGCTCATCACCTTCTTCCACAGCACCGGGGAGATCTCGTAGCCGTAGAGCCGGTCGAGGATGCGCCGCGCCTCCTGCGCCTGGACCAGGTCGCCGTCGATCTCCCGCGGGTTGGCGACGGCCGCCGCGATGGCCTCCGGGGTGATCTCGTGGAACACCATCCGGTGGACGGGCACCCGTGGCTTCAGCTCGTCGAAGAGGTGCCAGGCGATCGCCTCGCCCTCGCGGTCCTCGTCGGTGGCGAGGTAGAGCTCGTCGGCATCCTTGAGCAGGGATCTCAACTTGGTGATCTGGGGACGCTTGTCCTTGGGGACGACGTAGACCGGCCTGAAGCCGTCGTCGACGTTGACTCCGAGTCGACCCCACGGCTCGCCCTTGTACTTCGCGGGCACCTCGGAGGCGTTGTTGGGCAGGTCCCGGATATGACCGATAGACGACTCCACGACGTAGCCGCGCCCCAGGAAACCAGATATCGTGCGGGCCTTCGCCGGTGACTCGACGATGACGAGCTTGTGTCCGTCAGCTGCCACGTCAGGAGACCGGCTCGTCCTCTTTGAGGGACTCGTCGAACGTCGCCTTCCAGGTGTCAGGCGACGACAGCTCCGGCAGCGCCGCCTTGTACTGCTCCACGAGCTGGGGCCACTCCTTCACCAGCCTGCTGTGCAGGGCGACCGAACGCGCGAGCAGGTCACGGAACAGCTCCGGGTCCCGCTTGTACCAGGCGGCGGCGGTGCCGTCGGCCGACGAGACCAGTGCCGAGTCGAACTGGGCGAGCAGCCACCACTTCAGGTCGATGTGCGGCACGTTCGCCTCCGGTCGCTCGCGTGCCATCGCCCGGACCGGGAGCACCTGGCGGACCACACCGGTGGCGAGTGTCTTGACCCTGGCGAGGCGGGTGCCCGGGGCCGTCGGCTCCTTGCCGCGCCGCGGGGGCTTGCGCCGGCCCGCCGTCGGGAACAGGTCGAGGTCGGTCTGGGCGCGGGAGTCGTCGTACCCCTTGCGCAGCTGGAAGAGCTCCGGGAGCCGCTTGAGCACGTCGCGGTGCATGCGCTGGGGACCCTCGAGGATGTCCTCGATCGCCATCAGGCCCATCTCCGCGGGACCGTACTGCATAGACAGCAGATGCTTGACCTGCGTCTCGAAGCTTTCGAGGATCAGCCGGCCGCCGCGCTCGTAGGGCGAGTGCAGCAGGGCGGCGATGATCCGGTTGCGGCGATGGAAGTAGGCCTGCCAGTCGATCGTGTCGTCCTTCTCGTGCCACGGCACGTGCCACACCGCCACCCCGGGGAGGGTGACCGTGGGGTAGCCGGCCTCGCGCGCCCGCAGGCCGAACTCCGCGTCGTCCCACTTGAGGAACATCGGCAGCGAGAGCCCGATCTCCTTGATGACCTTGGTCGGGATCAGGCACATCCACCAGCCGTTGTAGTCCACGTCGACCCGGCGGTGCAGCCACGACGTCGAGCGCAGTGGCTTTACCGCGAAGTTGTGCCCGTGCACCGTGTGCGGCGCGGGGCCCCAGAACCACCGGTACTTCGCCACGGTCTCGCCGAAGGCGTGCAGCACGGATCTGTCGTAGAGGCTGAACATCTGGCCCCCGACGAGCGTCGGGTCCTTGGCGAAGTCGGCGAACGCGACGGCCCGCAGGACGCCCTCGAGCTCACAGACGACGTCGTCGTCGAGCACCAGCACGTAGTCAGCGATGCCCTTCGACACTGCCTCGTTCATCACCCGCGAGAACCCGCCGGAGCCACCGAGGTTGCCCTGCTCGATGAGGCGCAGCTTCATGCCGAGCGCGCTCTGCACCCGCTCGAACTCGGGATGGTCGGCCACCCGCTGGGTGCCCTGGTCGACGACGATGATCTCGTCGAGGATCTCGAGCACCGCCGGCGCCTGGGACAGCTTGAGGAGCTGGTCGACACAGAAGTCCGGCCGGTTGTAGGTGGGGATTCCGATCGACACCGTGCCCGGCCGGGTGCGGTCGGTCTCGAAGCCCCACACTGCCGAGTGCAGCTGCATCGGCCGGTCGCCTGCCTCGATGTCGAACCAGTACCACCCGCCGTCGATGAACGGCTTGAGCGGCAGCTCGAGCTCGACGGTGGTGGTCTCGTCGGAGTTGACGACAGCGGCCTCGGCTCGCAGCACATGGCCCTTGGCCGTCGACCGGTAGACGACCAGCGTGCCCTGGCCCGAGATCCTGACGACCAGCCGGATTGTCTCCTCGTCGGTCCACCGCCGCCAGTAGCTCGCCGGAAACGCGTTGAAGTAGGTGCCGAACGTGATGCGCCGCTCGGGGAACGCGGTGGCCCCCAGCTCCCCGGTGACCCGGCCGAAGGCGCCGAGACCCTCGACACCGCCCGCGGCCCCGGCCTTGTCCCCATAGTTGCCGGACTCGCGGGCCTCGACGGACCCCGGCGCCGCGGCGTTCTGACCGTCGCCGGCACCCGACTGACGCGCTGTGCTCTCGGCACCGCCGAAGCTCGACAACCCCGTCACGTAGAGCGGACGGATGTCGAGCTCCTGGTCGGCGCGCAGGATCGTGCGCTGCACCACGCGAAACGCGCGGTCCGCGCCGAGATCCGGAGCACCTTCGGCTGCGGGAGCGATCAAGGTCAAAGTCCTCACGACGGAGACGGCTGACACCATGTCACGGTAGCGGTCCTGGCCCCCTCAGCCCACGCCGTGACGATGGCCAACCTCTAGACCGGCACTACCAATCTGGGCTCAATGGTAGGGCACCCGGCGAGTCGGACGCGACTAGGCGCCGCAACCGGGCGAGTAGGGTCGCCGAGGCGGGGCCGGGGACCGGGAACCGCTGGGCCGATGACGAGGAGCGCGATGAACGGGCAGAGCCGGCGCGGTCCGGAGGGCACGAAGCGGGTCTTCCTGCACATCGGTGCCCCCAAGACGGGCACCACCTACCTACAGCACGTGCTGTTCAAGAACCGCGAAGCGCTCGCCGCCGACGGGGTGCTCTATCCCTACTCCGCCGTGGAGCAGTCCTTCCGCTCGGCCCACGACTTCTGCGGAAGTCCCTGGTTCGGCCATGATGCCGGTCGCTTCCGCGGCGAGTGGGCCCGCATCGCCGAGCTCACCCGGAACTGGGACGGCGAGACGGTGATCATCTCCAGTGAGCTGTTGGCGGCGGCTCGACCGGACCGGATCAGGAGCCGGCTGGACATGCTTGAGCCTGCCGAGACGCATGTCGTGTTCTCGGCGCGTGACCTCGCCCGCCAGCTCGTCTCCGACTGGCAGGAGCAGGTCAAGCACAAGCACACGGTCACCCTGGAGCGCTTCGTGGACGACCTGGTCGAGCTCGGCCACGACGCGCCCGAGCCCTTCGGCCGGCTGTTCTGGGGGATGCACGACGCCGCGTTCGTCCTCGGGTGCTGGGTGCAGGTCGTGCCCCCCGAGCGCATCCACGTGATCACCCTGCCACCTCCCGGCGGTGCCGCGGATGCGCTGTGGACCAGGTTCTGCACCGTGACCGGGCTCGACCCGCAGCGTTACGACACGTCTGCCCGGCGCTCGAACACCTCGATGGGCGTCTCTGAGACCGAGCTCGTCCGCCGGATGAACTCCCGGCTGCGCAGGATGGACGGCAACAGCTATGACGTGCTGGTCCGGCTGTTCCTCGCCGAGAAGGTGCTCGGCGGGGGTACGACGAGGCTCACGCTGCCGCCGCACCGCGCGGCGTGGGCAGCCGAGCGCTCCCGGACACTGATCGACGAGCTCACGGCGGCGGGGTACCGGGTGGAGGGCGATCTCGAGGACCTGATGCCGTCGCCGCCTGACACCGCCTATGTGTCGCCGACGGCGCTCACCGACGCAGACCTCGGCCCAGTCGCGATCAGGGCAGCAAGCGCGCTGCTGAGGCAGGCCGGCAAGCTTCGCGAGCAGAACCGCAGGCTCCAGGCCGCTCTCGAGGGTGACCCGCGCTCGAGGGCTGGCCGTCGCGTGCTGGAGCGGGTCGTGCGGGCCTACCGCGCCCGCCGGGGCTCAGACTCCGCTGGATCGTCGCCGCAGGACGCGACGGACGGTACGCCGTAGCGCTGCCACCCTCTGCCTGGGATCGGGAGGTGTGGACGCCTGCGGCTGCGCGGCCAGAACCGCCAGCGCCTCCAGCGCCGAGGCCAGGAGCTCGCCGTCGGTCAGGCTGTCGGGGTATCGGGCGCTCGCATCGGCCGGCTCAGGCTCGAGGTCGCTGAGGTCTCCCACGACGGTCACCCCCGACGTCTGCAGGAAGGCGATCTGAGCGTCCGCGATCGCCCGCACCTGGTCCACCCAGGTCGCCGGCAACCGCAGCCGTCCCTGGGAGTCGAGGGGCGCCAGCACGTCCTCGGCGAGCCGCCGCTTGACGAGTACGTCGTAGCCGGGCCAGTCGAGGGTGTTCGCCAGCTTGGGGTTGAGCCGACGAAGCAGCTCGGCCTCCGCGACCCCGAGCGACGAGTTGGCCGCGTCCGGGCTCGGCAGGTAGGCGACGTCGGGCAGGCCGGTCGCCGAGGCGAAGCGCCGCCAGAGCTCTCCTCGGTCGGCACCACTTCGAGGCACGGTGACCACAGTGACCTTCCCGACCCCGACTGCCTCGCTCCAGCGTCGGACGAGGTCCTCGACGTCCTGGGCGACCCAGAAGCCCTTACGGGGGCGAGCCTCGGCGGACCGGGTCGTGAAGAGGTGCGCCAGATAGTCGTCGTATCCGGTCTCGCCGCGGTTCTTCATAGACTCCTGCCAGGCCGCGGGGATCTGCCTGGCCAGGTCGCGGCACGTGACGACGACCCGGACGTCGTCGGTCCCGAAGCCCGTCACGGCGCGCTCGATGTCGGCGGGCTTCGCGCGGGCCAAGGTCTCGTGCGAGATCAGCGTCGTGCCGTCGAACTCGTCCGCGGCGGCAACCAACCGCTGCCAGGCACCGTCCACGCCGTCGTAGACATGGCCCTTGAATGCCGTACCCCTCAGGTCGAGAGACCCGAGGAAGTGCGCGGCCGGGCCGGGCCCCGGGTACAGCGTCCCGTGACGACGCAGCAGCTCGCGGTTGGCGAACAAGGTCCGCTGCAGGTAGGTGGTGCCGGTCTTGGCGATACCGACATGCAGGTAGACGGTGCGGGACACGCGACCTCAGCCTCGCCGTCAGACCGTCGCGGCCGCCGACCTCTCCGCGTCGGCGTCCCCGATGGCGACTGGCCGGCGCTTCGAGATGTAGACCGAGACGGCGATGATCAGCGTCGCGGTGACGGCGATCAGGATGCGGAGCCAGGTGCGTGCGTCGTCGCCGTAGGTCATCTTGACGATCGCCGCCGCGACGAGGAGCGACACCAGGTTCATCACCTTCAGCAGCGGGTTGATCGCCGGCCCGGCCGTGTCCTTGAAGGGGTCTCCGACCGTGTCGCCGATGATCGTCGCCTCGTGGGCCGGCGATCCCTTCCCGCCGTGGACACCGTCCTCGACGAGCTTCTTGGCGTTGTCCCACGCACCACCGGAGTTGGCCAGGAACACGGCCATCAGCGTCCCGGTGCCGATCGCGCCGGCCAGGTAGCAGCCGAGGGGGCCGACGCCGAGGCCGAAGCCGACCGCGATCGGGGCCAAGATCGCGAGGAGTCCCGGCGTCGCGAGCTCGCGCAGCGATTCGCGGGTGCAGATGTCGACGACCTTGCCGTACTCGGGGCGTCCGGTGCCTTCCATGATGCCGGGAATCTCGCGGAACTGACGGCGTACCTCGAAGACCACCGCGCCCGCTGCCCTGCCGACCGCGTTGATCGCCAGCCCGGCGAAGAGGAACACCACGGCTGCGCCGATCAGCAGGCCGACGAGATTGGCGGGGTCGGCGATGTTGAGGATCCCGAAGAGACCGAGGAGGTCGTGCGCCGAAGGGCTGTCGCCTCTGCCTGTGAGCTCTCGGGTGGCCGTGGTGATCGCATCGGTGAACGAGCCAAACAGCGCTGTTGCCGCCAGGACGGCGGTCGCGATGGCGATCCCCTTGGTGATCGCCTTCGTGGTGTTGCCGACCGCGTCGAGCTCCGTGAGGATCGCGGCACCGCGCTCGTCCACCTCGCCGGACATCTCAGCGATGCCCTGGGCGTTGTCCGAGACCGGACCGAACGTGTCCATAGCGACGATGACGCCTACGGTGGTGAGGAGGCCGGTGCCCGCGAGGGCGACACAGAACAGCGCGAGCGTGAGTGAGCCGCCACCGAGCAGGAAGGCACCGTAGACGGCGGCGCCGATCACGAGCGCGGTGTAGACGGCCGACTCGAAACCGACCGAGAGGCCGGACAGGATGACGGTGGCCGCCCCGGTCAGCGAGGTTGTGCCGACGTCCTTGACGGGGCGGTGCTCGGTACCGGTGAAGTAGCCGGTGAGGGCGAGGATGATGGCGGCCAGCACGATTCCAATCACCACAGCGACGAACGCGATCAGGGCTGGGTTGCCCGTCGGCGTGGAGTTGGTGCGCAGCAGCGAGTCGATGAGCGACGTCTCCACGGCCTGCGGGATGTGCAGCTCAGAGAACTTCGTGGGCAGGTAGACGAATGATGCGATCGCGCAGAGGACTGCGGAGAACACGGCCGAGATGTAGAAGGCCCGGTTGATCGTCTTGAGCCCGCCCTCGGTGGGACGCGGCTTGCACAGATAGACGCCGAGGATCGCGGTGACCGCACCGATCGCGGGCACGATGAGTGGGAACACGAGTCCCTCGGCCCCGAAGGCCACCTTGCCGAGAATCAGCGCGGCGACCAGCGTCACGGCGTACGACTCGAAGAGGTCGGCCGCCATGCCGGCGCAGTCGCCGACATTGTCACCGACGTTGTCGGCAATGGTCGCGGCGTTGCGGGGGTCGTCCTCCGGGATGTTCTGCTCGACCTTGCCGACCAGGTCCGCGCCGACGTCTGCGGCCTTGGTGAAGATTCCGCCCCCTACCCTCATGAACATGGCGAGCAGCGCGGCTCCGAAGCCGAACCCCTCGAGCACGGACGGTGCGTCGCTCTTGTAGATGAGGACGACGAGAGAGGCGCCGAGCAGGCCCAGGCCGACCGTGGCCATCCCGACGGCCCCGCCGGTGCGGAAGGCCACTCGCATCGCTGGGTCACGTCCGGTGGTCTGCGCGGCGTGTGCCACCCGCTGGTTCGCCTTCACGGCGAGCGACATGCCCATGTAGCCGATCGACGCCGAGAACAAGGCGCCGAGGACGAAGGCGATCGACCGCCCGATCCGGATGCCCGAGTCGCCGGGCAGCACGAAGAGCAGACCGAAGGCGATCACGACGAAGACGGCAAGTGTCTTGAACTGCCTGGTCAGGTAGGCCTCTGCGCCCTCTTCGACTGCCTGCGCGATCTCCTGCATCTTCGCCGAGCCCTCCGGGGCGTCCAGCACCTCCCTCCGGAAGACCGCTGCCATCCCGAGCGCCACCAGGGCGACGAGGGCGACGACGATCACGATCGTGACGTTTCCTCCGGAGAGGGAGACGTCTGGACCACCTTCAGCGAGCACGTGCCCGGACATTCAAGTACCTCCACTAAGGGCGCAGTCCGCCCAAGCTCTTTGTGGTGTGCTGTGGCCATCCCACAGGATGTGACCGCCGGAGTCTAGCGGCGCGCGGAGACGCCGGTGCCGCGGGGTCACGCCGTCGAGTGCTTGGTTGCCGCCTCCAGCGACGGGTAGATCGCGAACACTTTCTCGAGGCCGGTGATCGTAAAGACCCGAAGCAGTGCGTCGTTGCTGCACACGATGGCCAGCGAGCCGTCCCGCGCGCGGATGCGTTTGAGGATGCCGACAAGGACCCCGAGCCCGGTGGAGTCGATGAACTCCACCCCCTCGAGGTTGACGACCAGCCGGAGAGCCCCTTCGTTGACAAGGCCGACGAGCCGTTCCCGGAGCTTGGACGACGAGGAGACGTCGATCTCACCACCGATGTCGACAATGTAGGTGCCAGCGCTCTCCCGCGTGCTGAGCGACAGATCCATCGCCATGTCCTTTGCATCGACCGCATCGACGTGCCGCGGTCGTCACCGCCAGGACCGCGTGCCTGCAGCATTCAACCACGAGCGCGTCCGTGCAGACGTCAGTGCGAGGATGGAGGATCGTGACCCGCTCCTCCCGCGACTTCGATCCTGCGGAGACAGCGCTCCGGCTCGCCGCGGGTCCGCGACGCCGGGACCGGCTCACCCATCTCGAGATCAGGCCAGCCCGGCCGGCCGAGCCTGTCGAGTGGCCGGAGTGGGCGCACCCCCGCCTCGTGGACGCGCTGCGCGCTCGCGGCGTCGACAAGCTGTGGAGCCACCAGCGGGCAGCGGCCGAGCACGCCTGGGCCGGGCGGCACACGGTGGTCTCGACCGGGACCGCGTCCGGGAAGTCGCTCGCCTACCTGGTCCCGGCGCTCACCGCCATCGCCTCGAGCGTGGGCGGCGCTGCCGAGCGCGGTGACACCGTGCTCTACGTCTCGCCGACCAAGGCGCTGGCGCGTGACCAGCTGGCCGGGGTCGAAGCACTCGCCGTCGCCGGTGTCAGGACAGCGGCCTTCGACGGTGACTCGCTTCCCGAGGAGCGGGAGTGGGCGCGCCACCATGCGACGTACATCGTGACCAACCCCGACATGCTGCACCGCACGATGCTGCCCGGCCACGCGCGGTGGGCGCCGTTCTGGTCCACCTTGCGGTATGTGGTGATCGACGAGTGCCATTACTACCGGGGCGTCTTCGGCGCCCACGTCGCCCAGGTCGTCAGACGCCTGCGCCGGATCACGGCGCACTATGAGAGCTCGCCGACGTTCGTCCTCGCCTCGGCGACGGTCGCCGATCCCGACGTCACCGCCGGTCGACTCGTGGGCGTGCCGGTCGTCGCGGTGACGACCGACGGTGCACCGCACGGATCCACCGCACTCGCGCTGTGGGAGCCTCCGCTGACCGCGCTCGTGGGCGAGCAAGGCGCTCCGGTACGACGGTCGGCGGTCGCGGAGAGTGCCGACCTGGTGGCGGACCTGGTAGCGGACGGCGTGCCGACGTTGGCGTTCGTCCGGAGCCGCCACGGGGCGGAGATCCTTGCCCTGCAAGCGAAAGCGGCGCTGGCCGACGTCGACCCGGCCCTGCCCGCCCAGGTCGCCCCGTACCGGGGCGGCTACCTGCCGGAGGACCGGCGGGAGATCGAGCGCCAGCTCAGGGCCGGCGAGCTGACGGCCGTGGCAGCGACGAACGCGCTCGAGCTCGGCATCGACATCGCCGGCCTCGACGCTGTCGTGATGGCGGGCTACCCGGGGACCCGTTCGTCGCTGTGGCAGCAGGTGGGCCGGGCAGGGCGGGGCAGCACCGGGGGGCTCGGCGTACTGGTGGCCAGAGACGACCCGCTCGACACCTATCTGGTCACCCACCCCGACGTGCTGCTCGAGGCACCTGTCGAGGCCACGATCTTCGACGCCGCCAACCCCTACGTCGTTGCGCCTCACCTCTGCGCGGCAGCCCAGGAGCTGCCGCTGACCGACGATGACCTGACGCTGTTCGACGGCGACACCGCCGCTCTGGTGGCCTCGCTCGTCGAGGCCGGCTACCTGCGCCGCCGATCCCGCGGGTGGTACTGGACCAGCCGCGACCGAGCGGCCGACCTGGCCGACATCAGGTCGAGCGGTGGGAGCCCGGTACGGGTCGTCGAAGCGAGCACCGGGCGTCTCGTGGGCACTGTCGACAACGCGGCTGCAGACACGAGCGTTCACACGGGCGCCGTCTACGTGCACCTCGGTGAGACCTACCTCGTCGAGAGCTACGACGTGGCCGAGGGTATTGCCTTGGTGGACAAGGCAAACCCGGACTTCTCGACGAGTGCGCGCGTCCGCACGGACATCGGCGTGGTCGAGTCGGCTCTCACGACGGCGTGGGGGGCGGGACAGATCTCGTTCGGCACGGTCGAGGTGACCTCGCAGGCGGTGGCGTACCTCAGGCGACGGGTCCTGACCGGGCAGGTGCTCGGGGAGGAGCCGCTCGACCTGCCGACCAGGCACCTGCGCACCAAGGCGGTCTGGTGGACGCTCAGTGACGAGCGGGTCGCGGAGGCGGGTATCGCGACGGCCGCGGTGCCGGGCGCCGTGCACGCCGCCGAGCACGCCGCGATCGGGCTGCTGCCGCTCTTCGCCACCTGCGACAGGTGGGACATCGGGGGCGTCTCGACTGCACACCACCTAGACACGGGACGCCTCACGGTCTTCGTGTACGACGGACATCCCGGAGGGGCGGGCTTCGCCGAACGCGGATACGCCGTGGCCGAGGCCTGGCTGACCGCCACCCGCGACGCGATCGTGGCCTGCCGCTGCGATGACGGGTGCCCCTCGTGCGTGCAGTCGCCCAAGTGTGGTAACGCCAATAGCCCGCTGGACAAGTGGGCGGCGGTGTCCCTGCTCACTGCTCTGCTGGCGGGAGGACAACAGGGGGAATGATGCAAGCGGCTCCGGTTGCCGCGTGTGCTCCCCGCCCGGTGCCGCCCAAGCGGCGAAAATGCAGGGACTCGGACCTCGCCCCGGGTGAAGGAGCTGCCCACGATGGACCGCGCGGAGCGGACCGGTGCACCGACGAGACGAGTCCGTCGCCCCGGTGCCGACCTGCCCGCGCTCGACGGTTTGCGCGCGGTGGCCGTCGTGTCGGTCCTGCTCTACCACTTCGGGGTCGAAGGGATGCGAGGCGGCTTCCTGGGTGTGGACGTGTTCTTCGTGGTGAGTGGCTACCTCATCACAGGGCAGCTCGTGACCCGCTGGGTGCTCGGCGGGCAGGTGTCACTGCGCACGTTCTGGACCGCCCGCGCCCGCCGTCTGCTCCCGGGTCTCGGAGCGCTCCTGGTAGGTACGACGGCTACCATCACCGTCCTCGACCGCGGCCAGCTCAGCCTGTTCCGGGGCGACCTGGCCGCGGCTGCGACATACTCCTCGAACTGGTGGTACGTCTTCCACGAACGCTCGTACTTCGTCGACGCCGGGCGTCCGCCGGTGCTCCAGCACCTGTGGTCGCTGGCCGTGGAGGAGCAGTTCTACCTGGTCTGGCCGCTCATCGTGGGTGCGGTCGTGCTGTTGTGCGCATGCGTCGAGACCCGGCTGCGGATGCTGCTCGCGGCGGCGCTGGCGATCGCTGCGGCCAGCTCGCTCATGATGGGCGTCGGGAGCGCGCTGAGCCACGCGCCACAGGCCGGCGACCCGTCCCGCTGGTACTTCGGCAGCGACTCGCACGTCATGGGTCTGCTGCTCGGAGCCGCACTTGCGCTGACTCATCGCGGCGCAGGTCTGGGCGGCACGCGGGACCGAGTGACAGCGCCGGCTCGTGGTGGGCACACCGCCCTCGGCTTCGCTGCCCTCGCACTGCTGGTGACGATGCTCTCGCGCACCGACGAGCTCTCGGAATGGCTCTTCCGCTGGGGGTTCCTCGCGGTCAGCCTGCTCACGGTGACCGTCGTCGCCGTGGCCAGCCGCCCGGGCCCACTGGCGAGTGTGCTGGAGCGGCCGGTCCTGCGCGGCATCGGGCGGCGCTCCTACGCGATCTACCTGTGGCACTGGCCGGTCGCCTGCTTCACCCGGCCGGGTGTCGACCTGCCCGTCTCCGACGGCGCGGCGTTCGCCCTCCGGCTCGGGCTCACGCTGCTGCTCGCCGAGGCGACCTACCTGTGGCTCGAGCAGCCGGTGCGCCGACATGGGTGGCGGCCGGTCTGGCACCTGGTGGTCGGTGCCCGGATCGGCGCATTCCGGGCACCGACGGTGATCACCGTCTTCGTCGCTGCGCTGGTGGCGGGCGTGGTCATGCCGGCCACCGCTGCGCCGCTCGAACCGCGATATGAGGGGCGCGGGACGGTCTACGTCGCGGACCCCGGCCGACCGTCCTCCCTGCACGTCGAACCCGCCGCGCCGGCCCAGAGTCCGCCCGGGCGCCGTGATCGCAAGGCCGACACGTCGGCACCCCGAACCCCGCTCCCTCATGCGCGGCCCACGCCCCCGCACAGCCGCCAGGGTCTCCGCGACTACGACCTCGACGTCTACGGCGACTCGGTGCCGCTCGGTGCCATCCCCGACCTGGCTGCCACCTTCGGCTCGGTAGCCAACCATGCGGCCGTCGGCGCGCAGTCCTGGGCGCTGCTCCCCCAGCTGACCGCCGACGCGCAGGCTGGTCGGCTCGACGGTGACGTGGTGCTGCTCCACACGGGTGACAACGGGGTCATCGACCGGGCTCAGCTGGACTCCGCCATCAGCGCCCTCTCCGGGGCGGCCAGGGTCGTGCTCGCCGTGCCCTACGTGCCCCGGGAGTGGCAGGCGGCCAACCGATCCAGCACCCTTTCAGTGGCCGCCCGGCACCGCAACGTCACGCTGATGGCGTGGGACCAGGCGGCACGCAGCCACCCTGGCTACCTGGGGCCGGACGGTATCCACCTTACGCCCAGCGGGGAGCACGCCTACGCCAGCCTGGTGGCGGCCGTCTCGATCGGCCGCTGACACTCGCGCGTGTCACAGCGGCCCGGCGCGGGAGGACGCCGATACCCACGGGTGCAGACCGAACGGCAGGTCCAGGCGGGCGCGAACGCCCACGACGACGTCCCCCCGGGTCGCCCGGCAGATGGTCAGCGCCACGTGGTTCGCCGCCGCCGCTCGTGCCGCGGACTGGCAGGGGTTGCCACCGTGCTGCAGCCGTGTCGCGGCTGACAAGGACACCAGATCGGCGGCCGAGTCGACCTGGTGCTGGCGCGCCTGGGCGAACCCGAGCACCAGGCCGACCTCGGCGACGAGCAGGAGCGCCAGTATCCAGGCGGTTGCCCAGACCGTCGCGAGCCCCGACTCCTCATGCCTGCGAGGACAACACTCACGGACTGCTCGTGTCATCCTCGTCCTCCACCTGGGAACGAGCGCTGAGTGTGACCACCGGCAGCGGCACGAGCAGCCAGCCCGGCGCCGTAGCCGGCTCCGAGACCGTGACCGACACGAGACCCCGCCCTCGGCGGATGTCGACCGTGGCGTCCTCTCCCGCGGTCCGTCGGGCGGCCGCGGTCGCCGAACGCTCGTCGGCGCCTCTCGCGACGGCACGGGCGGCGTCGCGAGCCGCATCCACGACCCGCACCTGGGTGATGCCGACAGACACCACCCAGACCAGGGTGAGCGCAACGACCGAGACCAGCGGCAAGACAGCGGCAGCCTCGGCCGTCACCATCCCGTCACTCGGCCGGGTGGGGCGGGGCACGCGTCTCACAACGGTATCCGCGTGATCGGCGAGCCGAAGCGGATCTCGAGGACCTGCCGAAAGATCTCGGTCAGGAGCGCGCGCCAGATCGGCAGCAGCTGCAGCAACAGGCAGGCGAACCCGCATGCCGCGGTAGTTCCCGCGGCGTACTCCGCGGTGTTCATCCCTTGCTGGAACCGGGTCAATGCTCGGCGAGCCGTCATCGTCGTCTCCTTCCTGCGGTGGGGGGCGACCCACGGCCACACCCCACGCCGATCCCTCAGAACGGCAGGATGTCCATCACCTTGTCGAGCAGCCCCTCGAGCAGCTGCTGGCCGAAGCCTGAGGTGAGGATCTTGTAGAGGATCCCCGCGAAGCTGCAGGCGGAGACCGTGCCGACCGCGTACTCCGCGGTGGTCATGCCCTGCTCGTCACGAGCCTTCGCGACGAGGTGGTGCTGGATGCGTTGCGTCATTGTCGGTTCCTTTTCTCGGGTGCCGCGGCCGGTGAGGCGGCGGCACGTCGGTGTTGACTGACGCAGCCTGGCGAGCCTCCGGGCCCCGATGGGACCGCGCGAGGAGAACCTGTTGACGAACTCACTGATCGACGAGTCTGGGGATCACGCCATCCGGACGCGAGGGTGGTCTCAGCGAGGCTCAGGCGAAGAGGTGCTGGAAGCTTCCGGCGACGGTCGGCACGACCCCGACCAGCATGAACGCGGGGAGGAAACAGGCCGCGAGGGGGCCGGCCGCCTTGACCCCGACGTTGCGCGCCCGGAGTTGGACCTGGGTACGCCGTTCGCGGCGGCAGTCCTCGGCGAGGCGGGCCAAACCCTCGGCCAGCGGCGCGCCGGACTCCGCCGATCGCTGCATGGTCCGACCCAGGTGGGCGAGCAGCGGGTCCTGCGAGCAGCGCGCCCACTCGGCTGCCGGGTCCGCCCCGAGCGAGAGGCGCGCCGTGATCTCGTCGAAGCGAGCGCCGAGAGCGCCTCCGACCGCCCGGCTCACGACCGACAGCGACTCCTGCGGCGGCAGGCCGACGAAGACACAGGCGGCCAGCAGGTCGACCGCCAACGGCAGGTCCCGGTTGACCTCCTCCCTGGCCCGTGCGGCGGACGGCGGCTCGAGCCTGCCGATCCATACCGAGAGCAGGACACCTGCCGGCAGGCCCGCGAGTGCCGCAACCGGACCGGCAAGGACCCAGCCCACCATCGCCAGCGCACCGGCACACAGTCCGGCCCGGGGGACTGGTGCCTGGACGAGGCGTCGACGCGGCTGCCGGGGTGCTCCCGGCCGAGCAGGTCCGAGGCCGCGGAGCCGATCCCGCCCCCGACTTCTCGGGGTGAGCGTCCAGACGCACAGCGCCACACTGCACACCGCAACGGCAGTCACTCACACCTCCGCGGCACGGGCGAGCTGCTCCACCCACCAGAGCCCGACAAGCGAGAGGAGGACGCCCCCGGACAGGCAGGCGAGACCCCAGGGTGTGCCGAGCAGGAACCCCACGGGATGGGCACCGATCGAGACTCCCAGGCCCAGACCAAACAGCGGCAGGACGGCGAGCATTTTCGCGGTGGCGCGCGGCGGCCCCAGCGCGGCCTGCACCTCGGCGCGCGCGTCGTCATCGCTGCGCAGACCCTGGGCCAGCCGCTCCAAGACGGCCGCTAGGGCGGCTCCGGAGCTGCCCGCGACCTCCCACGCGGCAGCAACTGCTTGCATCCCCTCTGCTCCAGGCAGCCCTGCACAGGTGCGCATCGCCCCGGCGACATCACCTCCCAGCTCGGCAGCGCCGAGGACGGGCGCCAGCTCTGGTTCGGCACCACATGAGCGACGGACGGCGGAAACGGCCGGCAACCCGCCACGCAGCTCGGCCGAGAGGGCGTCGCACAGCATGATCACCCGGCGCTGCCGGACCCGGCGGGCGCGCCGCAGCTGCCAGAGCCCGAGCACCCGGCGGATGACGGCCACCGCCGCCGCCGACGCAGCCGCCACCACCCCGAGCCGACCTCCACCACCGACGAGTCCGGCAACGACGTACACCGCGAGTGCCGCCGCGGCGTACCGCACCCAGCTGGCCGGCAGGGCATCGCGCCGGGACGGGGCGGGCGCTGTCGGATCCCTCACCCGTCGGAGGGAGGCGCCACTTTCCGGGACCAGGATGAAGACACCGCAGAACACCATGGCGGCCACCGTCGCCGGGGTCACCGTCGCCCTCCGTCGGCTGCCAGCAGCCGTTCGAGAGCTACGGCGCCCTCCCGGGTCGACGACTGCCCCTCCCGCGTGAACACGACGGCGCTCACCGCCTGCACGAGCCCTCGGCGGGCTCGGGTCAGTGCGGCGATCTCGCTGACCCAGCGGTGGCCGTCGACCGTCCGCCGGACGTGGATGACGACGTCCACTGCCGAGGAGAGCTGGGCGTGCACGGCGTCACGAGGCAGTCCCGCCGCCACTCCCAGGGCCTCCAGCCGAGCCGGCACCGCCCGCGCCGCGTTGGCATGGACCGTGGCGCAGCCGCCTTCGTGACCGGTGTTCATCGCCGCGAGCAGGTCCGTGACCTCTGCGCCCCGGACCTCCCCTACCACGAGCCGGTCAGGCCGCATCCGCAGCGCCTGCCGAACGAGTTGCCGCAAGGGGATCTCGCCGGCCCCCTCGACGTTCGGCTGACGGGCCTCGAGGCTGACCACGTGTGGGTGGCGGGGTCGGAGCTCGCTCGAGTCCTCCACGATGACCAGCCGCTCGCGAGGGTCGACCGCCGAGAGCAACGCGGCGAGCAGGGTCGTCTTGCCGCTTCCCGTGCCGCCAGAGACCAGGAACGCCACCCGGTGGTGGACGAGGTCGAGCAGCAGGTCGGCGCCTGCTCGACTCACCGACCCGGCGGCGACCAGGTCGGCAACGGACATGCCGGCACGCGCCGGGACGCGGAGCGACAGACAGGTGCCAGGGCGGGCGAGCGGCGCCAGCGCGGCATGGAATCGGGTGCCGTCGCGCAGCCTGACATCGACGAACGGCGCCGCGTCGTCGAGGCGACGGCCGACCCCGGACGCCAGCCGCTGGGCCAGTCGGCGTACGGCGGCATCGTCCGCGAAGCGGACATCGGTGCGCTGCAGACCCGCACCGGTGTCGACGAAGACTTCGCTCGGGCCGTTCACGAGCACGTCGGTGACACCTGGCCGCCGCAGCAGCGACTCGAGCGGACCCGCGCCGACCGAGTCGAGCCGCAGCGCGTCGACCACGTCCAGGACCGCGGCGTCGCCGACCAGCCGGCCTTCGGCCCGTAGGGCGGCAGCGACCCGGGCGTGGGTGGGATCGGCGCCGGACTCGGTGAGCCGGACGCGGATGCGGTCCAACAGGTCCGCCTCGACGGCAGGCTTCACGGTGCGGTTCGCTCGCTCGAGAGCACGTCAAGGATGGCCTGGCAGCTGCGCGCGAGGCCCCCGCGCCCGAGCGGGCCGACGCCGGCGTTGACCGCCCGGGCGACCCCGCGCTGGGTCGCCACCGTGCCGGCGAGGGGCAGCGCAAGGCTGTCGGCGACCGCCTTCGGCGAGACGTCGGACCCGGGTATCTCTCGGACGACCACCCGGATGTCAGCACACACCTCGCCCAGTTCGTCGAGCATGCTGCGGGCACTGGCGACCCCGCGCACCTCCGTCGTCACGACCACGGCGAGCACGTCGCTCAGCAGCAGCGCCTCGGTTGCCGCCTCGTCGAGATGGCGGGGCAGGTCGACGACGACGAGATCCGAGCCGCGCCTCGCGGCGCCCATCATCGCCCGAACCACCACCGGCGGGGTACGACGCGGCGCGCCTCGGTCCCAGGACAGGACCGGAAGAGCGCCGGACGACGGCAGTGCCGCACGGAACGCGGCCGCGCTGACCCTGCCCTCGGTGGCCGCAAGATCGGGCCACCGCAGGCCACCGCTCTCCTCACACCCGACGAGCAGGTCGATTCCACCCCCGAGCGGGTCGATGTCGACCAGCAGGCACTCCCGCCCTGACCTGGCCGCTGTCAGCGCCAGCGCGCCGGCCATCGTCGAGGCGCCGGCACCCCCGCAGCCGCCGATGACGGCGACGGTGAGAGCCCGGCCAGCGCCCTCGACGAGGTCACTGAGACGCTCAACCAGCCGGGCCTCGTCACCCGGCAGGAGCACCACGTCGTCGGCATGAAGCTGCACCGCGAGCTGCCACAGCGGCGCCGGCTCCCGCCGGAGCGAGACCACGACGACCTGGTCACGCCGGTTCAGGCCGAGTCGAGCCAGGGCCGGTGCCTGGTCGTCGCCGACCAGCACCGCGCCCGCCCGCGCCCAGACCTGTCGGGCACCCGTCGTCTCGTCGACCACGTCGGGCGTGACGCTCGCAGCCGCGCAGAGCCGGAGCAGCTGGTCCTGCAGCTCCGGGTCCGCAGTCATCAGGGCGAGCCGGTTCGTCCTCGCCCAGGAAGCATCCATGACCGCAGCCTGCGCCACCCCACCCGCGGATGAGACGGGCCACCAGGATGCTGTGGACCGGCGAGGTTACCCGCGAGACCTGTGGACAACTGCCGACGGAGGATCGCGCGATGCGCAAAGAACGGGTCCGGACGTGGGGCAGCCCCCGGTGGGGGGGGTACCAGGGGCTGCCAAGGGCCATTCGGTCCCGGGGGGGTGGGACCTAGACCCTCTATGTCCAGCGGCGGGGGGATGCCGCTGGAGTTTGTGGGAACACCACCCCTGGACGAGCGTGATGTCCTGAGGCAACGGTACTCCCTCGGGGCCGCAATGCACAGGTGTTCCACTCCGGGATCTTGGATTGTCGTGTGACGTCGCTCTCGGAGCAAGAAAATACCGGGGGTTTTGTCGCGGCCGCGTACACTTTGGAGAGAATTGTTTCGTCTCGACGACGAAGGGCGGGTCTCACATGCCGGGCACTGGGGGGCGCGCGGCGGCGTTCTTCGACCTCGACAAGACCATCATCGCCACCTCGAGCACCCTCGCGTTCAGTCGACCGTTCTTCGCCAACGGGCTGATCACCCGGGCGTCGGTGATCCGCAGCATGTACGCGCAGTTCGTCTACCTCGTCGGCGGCGCCGACCACGACCAGGTCGAGCGGATGCGCCGCTACCTGACCGGGCTCACGAACGGCTGGGAGGTCGAGACGGTCCGCCAGATCGTCGCCGACACGCTGCACTCGATCGTCGAGCCTCTCGTGTACGACGAGGCGCTCGAGCTGATCCACGATCACCAGGACCACGGGCGCGAGGTCGTGATCGTGTCGACGTCCGGCTCCGACGTGGTCGAGCCCATCGCGGCGCTGCTCGGCGTCTCCCGGGTCGTCGCGACCAGGCTGGAGGTACGCGAGGGCCGCTACACCGGGGAGATCGAGTTCTACGCCTATGGCGTCAACAAGGCCGTCGCGATCGAGGAGCTCGCGGCCCGTGACGGCTTCGACCTGCGCGAGTGCTACGCCTACAGCGACTCCGCCACTGACCTCCCGATGCTCGGCGTCGTGGGCCACCCGAACGCGGTGAACCCGGACAAGGCGCTCCGCAAGGAAGCCGTCGAGCGGGGCTGGCCGGTGCTCGACTTCACCAGACCGATCGCCCTCCAGCACAGTCGCGCACGCCAGGCCCGGCGCGCCACCTTCGCGGTGATGGCGGTCGGCGCCGGCGCCGCCGCTGCCGGGGCGGTGGCCGTGGCGGCTCGTCGTACCGGCCCCAGGTCTTGAATGTGACCCGTCGGTAGGGGTTCCCACCGGCCCGGGATCGGCGTAGAAAGAGAAGCACAACTCAAGACCAGCACGAGGATCTGGCACCCACGCGGCGAGCTACCCTTCCGAATAGGGCAGTCGAGTTCGGGGCTAACCCGGGCCGACCATATGAAGAGTGCACGCTTTGGTAACCGGACACCTCGTGCCGGCGAGCGACGTCCTCCGAGCGAGGGCGTCGTTCGCATGTCCGTCACAGACGAGGCAGTGGACTCTCCGCCACGCCCGTGGTCAGGGCGACGCAGGAGTAGAGCAGCCAGGCCCGGCATCCGGCGACTCCGTGCTCGCGATAGTCGTCCAGCGCCTCCCGGTAGCGCGACCCCATCAACCAGTGCCCGGCCTCGGGAACCAGGACTGACGCGGGGTCCACTCCCCGGATGACCAGGACCAGCCGCTCCATGGCCCGCGCGACGAGGTCGTTGGCGACCGCGAACGGAGCCGCCACCACGAGCTCCGCATGGGCGACCGAGGCGACGGCGATGGCCGGGGCAGCGGTGGGCGTGAGCAGGTCCGTCGCGAGCCGCTGGACCGCGCGCACCGCGGCCGGGTCCGCCCGCGGGCGCCCGAGATCCTGCGGCGGCGCCAATCCTGTTGCGGCAAGGGTGTGCATGCGCGCGAGGGCCTGCAGAGGTGAGCGGGCCAGCACGGGTGCCAGGCTCAGCAGGGCGGCGTTCAGCCGGACCGCGCTCTGCGCAAGCGCGTCCCCGGCTCCCCGCCGCACTTCCTCCAGAGTGCTTGACCCGCCGGCCAGCCTGGCCGAGGCGACGGCCCCGTGCAGCAGGGCGTCTGCGGTGACGGCAGGCGTCGTACGCCGATGCCCCCGGTCGCGGAGCAGGGAGTCGATGCCGTCGCGTGCCGCGGCGAGCGCGGACGGGACACCCTCCAGCCGGCACGCGGTGCCGAGCGGGTCGTCGCTGGGCATGCTCACGGGGTCAGCGTAGGTCTCCCGGTCGCCAGGTCGGTTAGTCTCGACCCCCATGGACGCCGAGGAGCAGCGCCGTCGCGCCAGCAGCTTCGGGTCCGTCGCGCACGAGTACGCCGAGAACCGCCCCGACTACCCGGCCGACGCCGTGGCCTGGCTCAGCGGGGGCACACCTGCGAACGTGTTAGAGCTCGGCTCTGGGACCGGGAAGCTCACCCGTGCGCTGCTCTCCATCGGGCATCGGGTGGTGGCCACGGACCCATCGACCCCGATGCTCGCCGAGCTGGCCCGGGTGGCCCCAGGCGCGCGCCGGGTGCTCGCCCGCGCCGAGGAGATCCCCCTGGCTCCGGCCACGGTTGACGTTGTGGTGTCCGCGCAGGCATTTCACTGGTTCGACGGCGAGCGCGCGCTGCCAGAGATCGCGCGGGTGCTGAGACCCGGCGGCGTGCTCGCCAACGTGTGGAACTCGGGAGACTTCAAGGTCCCCTGGGTCCGCCGGCTCTTCGGACTGATCGGCCACTCGGACGAAGACCCGGACGATCCGCTTGCCGCGTCCGAGCTGTTCACGAGCAAGGAGCGGCGGGTGTTCCGGCACTGGCAGCGTTTCGACCGCGAGTCCCTTGTCGGGTTCGTCGCATCCGGCTCGTACGCCGCCGTGCAGAAGCCGGCCGAGCGGGAGGTGCTGTTGGGGGAGGTGGCGGCGATCTACGACAGCTATGGCCGGGGCCACGCCGGCATGCTCATGCCCTGGAAGGCGGTCTGCTTCCGGGCCATGGTCACGAAGGCGGCCGACGCTCGGCGCGGGAGTACCGGCCAACCGGACGACGGCCTGCTGATCGACGTCCGCTGAGCCACGGTTTCCCGCGCGGCCACGGCATTTGCCTGGCTAGCCAGGGAACGCCCCCCTCAGCCACCCAGATCTGCCTTGCAGAGGGTTCGCCTGCCTGGCCAGCCAGGGAAATCCGCCGCCAGGGGGCGGCGAGGCGCGCTAGCCGACGTCGTACCTGTCGTGGCGGCGAAGCCAGTCGTCGTCGGGGTGGGGCACGCGGTCGGTGGGTCGCTCCCAGCTCTCCTGGCGGCCGAGCGGCGTCAGGTCCAGGTAGTTGTAGGTCGTGAGCAGGACGTCCAGTCCCCGCTGGTAGGACGAGTAGGTATGGAAGATGCTGTCCCCGTCGCGCAGGAAGACACTGACGCCCGGCTGCTCACCCACCCACTCGGGGTCGGCCGGCCGGTAGTTGTACACGGGCGGTGACACCGAGGCGTCGAGGGTGACCCTGAAGTCGTAGTTGAAGTCGCTCGCAACGGACGAGACCCACGGGAAGCCCCAGCCCATTCGCGCCCGGTAGGCCTCGATCTTGTCGATCGGCGCCCGCGAGACGGCCACCAGCGTCGTGTCCCGGGCATGCAGATGGGAGAGGTGCCCCAGGTTGTCGACCACGTAGGAGCAGCTCGGGCAGCCCTCGTCCCAGCTCGGGTCGAACATGAAGTGGTAGACGATGAGCTGTCGCCGCCCGTCGAAAAGGTCGGCGAGACTCGGGTGACCGTCCGGACCCTCGAACGAGTAGCTCTTGTCCACCTTGACCATCGGCAGTCGTCGACGCTCGGCACTCAAGGCGTCGCGGGCACGGGTGGCCTCCTTCTCCTTCCCCAGCAGCTCGACACGCGCACTCCACCACTCCTCGGGTGACACGACTTCGGGCAGACTCATGAACCCTCACGCTTCCTCTCGCCGACGACCGCTTCCCGAGGGTAGACCCTGTCGCCCTCAAGAAGTCATCGGTCGGTGGTTACCACCGCCCTGGTTGACAGCCCGCGCCGGGTGAGTCTCAGACTGGTGACATGTCCGCGCACGTCCCGCGCGGGCAGTCACCCGTCGTGACCTCGAGGAGACGCTGATGACCGAGAACCCCTCCCTCTCGAACCTGCTCCACGAGACGCGGCACTTCGACCCTCCCGCCGAGCTCGCGGAGCATGCCAACCTGACGGCTGCTGCGTACGACGAGGCGGGCGAGGACCGTCTCGCGTTCTGGGCCAAGCAGGCCGAGCGGATCAGCTGGTCGGAGCCCTTCACCGAGATCCTCGACTGGAGTGACAAGCCGTTCGCCACGTGGTTCGTCGGCGGGCGGCTGAACGCGGCGTACAACTGTCTCGACCGCCACGTCGAAGCGGGCAACGGTGACAAGGTCGCCTTCTACTTCGAGGGCGAGCCCGGCGACACCCGCACGATCACGTACGCCGACCTGCACCAGGAGGTCTGCCAGGCTGCGAACGCCCTGACCGAGATGGGTGTCGAGACCGGCGACCGGGTGGCGATCTACCTGCCGATGATCCCGGAGACCGTGGTCGCGATGCTTGCCTGCGCGCGGATCGGGGCTCCGCACACCGTCGTCTTCGGCGGCTTCTCGTCGCACGCGCTGGTGGACCGCATCCAGGACTGCGACGCGCGCGTCGTGATCACGGCCGACGGCGGCTACCGGCGCGGTGCCCCCGCGGCCCTCAAGCCGGCCGTCGACACGGCGCTCGAGCAGTGCCCCGACGTGCGGAACGTGCTCGTGGTCCGTCGTACCGGGCAGGACGTCGCATGGACCGACGACCGCGACCTGTGGTGGCACGAGTACGTCGGGAAGCAGAGCCCCGAGCATGAGTGCGAGGCCTTCGACGCCGAGCACCCGCTCTACGTGATGTACACCAGCGGCACGACCGGCAGACCGAAAGGGATCCTGCACACGACCGGTGGCTACCTGGTCGGCACCTCGTACACGCACTGGGCGGTCTTCGACCTGAAGGCCGACAGCGACGTGTTCTGGACGGCCGCCGACATCGGCTGGGTGACCGGTCACAGCTACATCGTCTACGGTCCGCTCGCCAATGGGACGACTTCGGTCATGTACGAGGGCACTCCTGACACCCCGCACCAGGGTCGCTGGTGGGAGATCATCGAGAAGTACAAGGTCACCATCCTGTACTGCGCGCCGACCGCGATCCGGACATTCATGAAGTGGGGTGCCGAGGTCCCTGCGAAGTTCGACATGTCGAGCCTGCGGCTGATCGGCTCGGTCGGCGAGCCGATCAACCCCGAGGCCTACATGTGGTATCGCAAAGAGATCGGTGGGGACCGGTGCCCCGTGGTCGACACCTGGTGGCAGACGGAGACCGGCGCGATCATGATCAGCCCGTTGCCCGGCGTCACGTCCGGCAAGCCCGGCTCGGCGATGAAGGCGATCCCCGGTGTGTCCGCCCTCGTCGTCGACGATGCCGGCGAGGCGGTCCAGAAAGGGGCCGGCGGATATCTGGTGCTCACCGAGCCCTGGCCGGCGATGCTGCGCACGATCTGGGGGGACGACCAGCGCTACCGGGACACCTACTGGTCACGCTTCCCCGGCGTCTACTTCGCCGGTGACGGCGCCAAGCTCGACGAGGACGGCGACATCTGGCTGCTCGGTCGCGTCGACGACGTGATGAACGTGTCGGGTCACCGGCTCTCGACGACGGAGATCGAGTCAGCTCTGGTCTCGCATCCCAAGGTGGCCGAGGCTGCTGTCGTCGGCGCCAACGACGAGATGAGCGGCCAGGCGGTGGTGGCGTTCGTGATCCTGCGCGAAAGCGCCGGCGACGGCGGCGAGGGCGTGGTGGCCGAGCTGCGCGCCCATGTGGCCAAGGAGATCGGCGGGATCGCCAAGCCGAAGTCGATCATGGTGGTCCCCGAGCTGCCGAAGACCCGTTCCGGCAAGATCATGCGGCGTCTGCTGCGTGACGTCGCCGAGCACCGCCCGCCGGGCGACTCCACCACGCTCGCCGACTCGTCGGTGATGGACCTGATCCAGTCCAACCTGAAGGAAGGCAAGGGCACCGACGAGGACTGACCCCCCAAGCCGATTCGTCGGCGGTCACTCGGGGAGAGCGCCCCCCTCAACCACAGACGAATCGAGTTTGGCGTGGGTCTCGGGAGCGAGGTCGACCAGCTCGGGGCCAGCTCCCGCAGTCGCATGAGCGCGTGCCGAGTCTGCGACTTGACGGTGCCGAGCTGGACTCCCAAGACGGTCGCCGTCTGCTGCTCGCTGAGGTCCTCGTAGAAGCGCACCACCAGGATCGTCCGCTGCTTGGCAGTCAGCCGGTCGAGGGCGCGCTGCAACGTCACCCGCGTCGCGGCGTCGGGCGGAGGCGATGCCGCGTGGTCCGGCGGGTCGGCAGCCAGCCGCTCGGGCGGCCGGCGTTGCCGGCGGCGCCACCCGGAGACACTCTCGTTGTAGAGAATGCGTCTCACGTACGGCTCGGGGTGGTGTTCGATCCGCTTCCAGACCTTGGCTGCCTTGAAGAGTGTCACCTGGACCAGGTCCTCGGCGTCGTGGTGGTTCCCGGTGAGCAGGTACGCCGTCCTACCGAGCGCCTGCGTCCGCGCTGCCACGAACGCCGCGAACGACGCCTCGCCGCTCGGCGCGGATCGATCGGAAGCGGTCAGCACCCCCGGGCCTCGATGGCTTCGATCTTGAACCGCTGGTCGCGACGGTAGAACAGGACGACAACTCCAAGCAGCAGCGCGAACCCCGCTGTCCAGGCAATGATCTTCGCGGGCGTGCGCGGATCCCTGATCGATGGTGGTTGGGCTCTCGACACGAATGGTCGGTCGATAAGACCATTCGCGAAAGTCGCCAGCGTGCCTTGACTCCCCTCGACCTGAATGACCGTCTGAAGGTCGGCCGTGTCCACGTCAAGCACCGCAATGCGTTGTCTGGCCAAGAAGGAAGATCGAGATGACGTCCAGACCCGGACGAGCAGATGGGTAGCGTCGACCCAGCCAAGAACCTCCGTCTGCGGCGCGTGGTTATCCAGTGATCTCGATTCCCAGATCGACCGCACCCCCATGGTCGAAGCGGCTACGAAAATGGACCACCCGCCTGACCTCCCAGTTGTCCCGGGCACGTAGCCTTCGAAGGCTGCTCGTTCCCGATCCGGGCTGACGGTGAGAGACATCGCGCCTGTACCGGCAGGCCCGGCCACGCGCCATGAAAGCCGCCGACCTGTGAGCGGGTTGACGGTCACACCTGATTTCTCCGACGTGAAGCCATGGATCCCAGCACCATCGCTGAATGGACCATAGAGACTGGACAGACTCCCCAGAGAGATGACATCCCCGGTCACCGGATCCCAGGAGACAGCTGGCCAGGAAGGGCCCCGTGCGCCGCCGTTTCGGGAGCCACCTTTTGCCCACTTCCCGAAGTTCGCGACCAGGCGAGACGAGTCGGCCGACCAGACCAACCAGTCGGGACTGAGCCCATAGCGCGAGGGGACGAGATGGCGGGTGACATGGCCGGTCACCGTGTCGTACACCGCGAACCCCACATCGTTCGGCTGGGAACGAGCGGTCGCGATGTCACCGAGGATCCAGTAGCCGATCTTCGTCCCGCTCGGCGAGAGAGCGACCTCCGTGTCCCCGGCGCCACCGAAGTCTGCCCCGGGGAGGTCGATGAAGCGGTAGGCGCCGGTCGCGGCGGACACGCCGAAGAGCGCATAGCCGTCGGTGTGGAACCAGGAGGTTTGGCGTGGTGCCGTGGCGATGAGCGCGAGCGGTCCAAGTGGCCCCGCCTCGTCGGTGCCAGACGTCCAGGGGCTGGGTGTCCAGATCTTGTCGGGGATGGCGAGCTTCGAGACGTCGTACGGCCCAGGCTTGGCGGGAGCTGGCCAGCCGATCCCCGACAGGCCCACCGCGACGAACACCCCGCCGATGAGGACGGCAATCACGGCGAGCGAGACTGCGACAACCCCACGCCGCCGGGCCTGACGAGCCCGTCGCCACGTGTGCTCGCTAGCCGCCACAGTGTTGTCGACGCGTGGGGCGTCCTCGGCAAGGTCCCTCAAGGCTGCCTGCAGCTGCTCGCTCATTGCCGAATCCTCCGCTGGTGCCAGTGTGCTCCTATCAGTTGGTACGTCGTGGCAGCGTCCTGCGGAGGGAAGCTGATTGCAGACCGCACCTGCGAGGATTCAGGCGCGTCGTCGCCGCTGATGTGCCTGTGTGAGTATGTCAACCCGAGCTGGCCACACCGTGACGCTCTTAAGTGGACCCAGGGGAAAGCGCGGGCCAGCTGCCGATGGCGACGGATCCCTGATCCGGTAGACGTCCC
>JBBJMF010000018.1:0-35802 GCA_037719575.1 Nocardioidaceae bacterium | reverse complement strand
CGTCGATCTCAACGCAGCAGACCTTGGCGCGCGCCTGCTCATCTCCTAACCCGCCACATCCGGGTACGACGTCGCTGCCCGACGTCACGGGCGAACGCCCTCACCCACCGCGATGCGGCGGACGCGCAGGGGCGTCCTGTGGGGCGATATGGGCACGGCCCTGTCGCGGGCCGAGGTCGAGGCGCAGGCAAGATTGACCCGGGTATCCCTATCCTTGGCTAAGGGCGACAGGTGCAGGAGGCTTGCCCTTCCCATGGGGCAACCGACGGCTTGACGAAAGGTTGCCCGGAGGTGACACCTGACCGAGAAGTGACATGTAGCAAGTTCGGAGCCGTCCTAGATGAGCCATCGGACCTGCCAGTGGCGGTCCGCCAACGGTGCCCCACCTGTGCGTCGCTCGACAGGACGGTGCTTGTGACGGAACGACACGGTAGCCGCCTCGGACCGCGCCGTCGTCGGACGGTCCATGACGGGTTCTAGCGGCGAGGGCACCTTGACAGCGAGCGCCGCCATCATCGCATCCGGCAACGTCACGCCAGCGGCTCCGAGCACTACATTGGCCGTGCGGGCGAGACGCTCTTCCAGGTTCGATCCGCCGATCTCCAATGCGGCTCGGGGGGTCGTTGCGAGTCGATGACCAGCAGCGACTCACGACGCTACAGGTCTTGCTCGCCGCCGCGGAGCCGCCTCGGGAACGGAGCCAGGTCGGCCAACGTCCTCGCCGATCTGCCGGAGGTTGCGCAGGTTCACGTCGAGCACCTGCGGTAGGTAGCGGGCTCCGTCAGTTCGTAGGCAAGTTCACGCTGTTGCGGCCGTGTACGTGCTGAGTTGAAGGCGTCCGCGAACCTAGCGCAGTGCCTGATCCGGCTGCTATGAAACAAGGCCTAGAGAAGGCCCTTGCATAGCACATATTGTTCTACTACCATGCGAACTATGTTGGTGCGGATCGACTCGGAGAGTGCTCAAGGGTTGGCGGATCAGATCGCCGGCCAGGTTCGTGGGGCACTGGTGGCCGGAAGTCTTCACCCTGGGGAGCGGTTGCCGCCGGCGCGGGAGCTGGCGGCTGGCCTAGGGGTGAACATGCACACCGTCCTACGGGCATATTCGATGCTTCGTGTTGAGGGGCTCATCGAGTTGCGCCGAGGACGGGGGGCGCAGGTAAGAGCAGACGTCAACGTCGGTCGTGCCGCCTTCGAGGACCAGCTCCGCGCGGTTGTGGAGTCGGCGAGCCGGTTAGGCATGTCGCGCGATCAACTGATCCAGCAAATCCTGGAGGTAGCCACATGACCACCACTGCAGCGGCCAAGCCGATGCGCGAATGGACCACGAACCAGCGGCGTCTTGCCGCAACCGGCTTGCTGGTCTCCGTGCCCCTGGCGGTGCTCGTCGTCTGGTTGCTTACCCGACAGCTACTACCAGCCATGATCACCGACCCAAATTCATGGTGGCCAGAGTTCGAGCCGGTGTCCTCCAACTACCTGCGCTTCCTGATTCCATCTACTCCTTTTGTTCTGGCCACGCTGGTGGTGCTATGGACAGGCGAGTGGTCCCCGGTCAGCGTGAAGCGTCGCCACGCGGTGATTTGGTTGGCGCTTGTTGTCTGGCTGCAACCCGTTCTGTTCCTCAAGAGCATGCTGATCTCTTATGGGTTAGACGGTGGCGAGGTCGCGCAAACCATGCCCTGGCACCTCTTGGCCTGCACGGCGGTTCTCAGTACAGCCATCCCGCTCCTGGGGCTCGTGCTGCCTCCCAACGAAAGCCCAATCTCGGGTCGGCCCACCTCCAGGCTTCGCTTCGCCCCCTCCGAGCACATCGTCTGGGTGGGGCGTGCCATCTCTCGAAGCACCGTGATCTTCGTGTCCACGTTCCTCGCCCTAGGCCTAGCGCTGATGTTCGTTAGTCCGCCATGGGCCATCAGCGCCGTGATTCTCGCTCTGCCGGGCATCTGGCGTGTCTCTACCAGAACCATCATTGACGATCGCGGGGTTCACGTGACGCCCTTCGTGAAGTGGCCGACGGTCACCATCCCGCTCGACCATGTGACTCACGCCTACGCGTCAACCGTGTATGGGTCCCGGCTGACCACGGGCTGGACCTGGGAAGGCGGAAAGAAGCTCGCCTGGCATCCCAGATCTGTGGTTATCCGACCAGGCCCCACCCTCGTCCTCTACCTCGCGGACGACACACCCGTTCTCTTGTCTGTCGATCAGGCCAACGAGGCAGCAGACGTGGTCAACGCCCTGCTACTGCGTCGCGAAGCCCAGCATGGCGTCCGAATGGACACCAGCCACGTCAGCGCGATGGGGGATCTCCCATCAAGTGACTGGGAGGCACCATGACTCAAATCCTCAAAAGCCTCTGTGATTACTTGGGCCGCAGCGCCTGGATCGCGCAGTGTGCGTACTTGGGGGCCGCTGGATTGTCGGACAAGTTTTTCGAGGCGAGGTCCGCAGACCGACATGGCTTTTTGGTCATTGCGCACCGGGGTCCCTGCCGACAGAATGTTCTCATAGCGCCGGAGGTAGGAGGCCACAGCCTACGGGCCGTCAGGCAAGTCGGCGCTCTCGGAACTGCGGCGCTCCCGTGACACGACCCTGGATCCCTCCCGGTCTAGCCCGAGACATCACGGGCCGGTGCGTCCGCTGCCGTCGGGACGCGCACCCGTCGGTGTCGTGAGAGTGCGCTGGAACGCTGGCACGGGAGGCAGGTTGGCCTCCGGTTGTCTCGCGAGTATGGGGGTCATTTTGCAAGAATGCGAACAGGCGAACGTTGGCGTGTGATGATGGAGCCGAAACCTTTCGGCTAACTCATTCGGGGATCGACCTGATGGCACCTGTCCGTACCCTGGCCCTGGCCGCTCTACTGGCCCTCACCTGCACTGCCTGCGGCGGTGGGGGGTCCAATGATGAAGCCGCCACCGGTCAGACATCGAATAGCCCGTCCACGCCCAGCGGGTCGTCCTCGGCGAGTGGTACGCCCTTCCCGACGGTGGCGGCACAATCCGCAGCGAACGCGGCGCTCTTGTCGATCAGCGATTTGCCGGCTGGCTGGAGCACCAGCAAGGACGAGTCCGACGACTCCGAAACCGCAGAGTTCGAAACGCAGCTCGCCGACTGTCTTGGCGCCCCTTCCAGCATCGTCAACGCCGACGAGGCTGCGGTGCATGTGGAATCGCCGGACTTCGACTCTCCCGACGGCAACACCACAATCTCCGAGACGCTCAGCGTCGATCGGACGGAGCGCACCGAGCAGGTATTCGCAGTCCTGCACCAGTCGAACCTCACCGATTGCATGACGGACGCGCTGGGTGCATACATGCAGAAGACGTTCGCTGACAGCGACGATCCCGACATACAGTCAGCAAAGTTGGGTGACGTTGAGGTCGGACAGCTCAGTGCCGGTCACTACGGCGATGACACGGTTGCCCTACGCGCCACTGTGCCCGTCGAAGTCTCAGGAATCTCGATTAGCGTCTACCTCGATGTGCTCTACATCAGGCAGGGTAACGCAGTTGAGAACCTGACGTTCGAGGGCGTGGGCACTCCGGTCGATCCACAAACGACTGCGAGGTTCGCTCAACTTGCAACGCGAAAGCTAATCCAGCAAGACCTCCCGACAGGATAGACGGGTCGAGCACAGCGCGTAGCGCGCCGCCGAAACGGGATGCGACGACGCCACATTGGAGGTGACGCCGCACGCGGTGGCATGACGCGCCGCCAGGCCTCTGTGCTCACGACGAGACGATGACGGTCACGGCGAGGAGGATGATCACCTTATGCCTGTCGAGGAGGTCACCAGCCGCCGCAGCTCGCGTACAACGGCCCCCGTGAGCCGAGCCCACCTTCGCCGTCTCGGTGCGCTCGCCGATGATCAGCACGCCGAGCTCACTCGACCGTCTGCCGAGGGCGGGAACCTCTTCGCGTGGGCCAGCCGCAGAGTCGCCGTCGTCCTCGCCCAGGGAGCAGCGCTGCACTACCGGCATCCCGACGGGCCGCGGGACCCGCTGGCCTGGCGCCGCGGGGTGAAGGACCTCGACGTGTGGACGTTCTACGCCACAATCCCCGGACGGCCGTTGCGGACGGGACGGTATGAGTTGTGCCGCGACTTCGGGCCCTCCTCGCTCGGCTGCAATCGCTACCCGGCGCCGCACACAGGAGAAGTATGCCGTTGGAACGAGTTCACCGGGCGCCGGGTCGATCTTTTGGCTCGAGACGTGCCCATCGACTCGGATGCTTCCGTTGACGGCGTCGTCGCGGCGTTGCGGAACTGGCTGGCCTCGGGGGCGGCCAAGGCCTGCATGCACCTGCAACCCAAGGGGCGGAGCCCGTCGCCGCATTGGCTGGCGCACAAGGCGATGGTGTGGATCGGTACGCCAGAGACCCGCCGCCGAGCAGGCAAGAAGGTCTGGGACGTGCACACCGACGCTCCACACCTTCTGAATGTCGGCGGCTCCGGCGGGAGCGGATGATGCGCCCGAATCTCGATAGATCTGCTCAATTCCTGCGGCCAACGCGGCTACTAGACGATTCCTTTAGGACCGGTGTCTTGCCAGACTCGGTCCAGGTCATCGGCGGGGAGCTCTCTCCATGCGGCTGCCCACCGGCTGAACGGGTGTGGCTCACTATGGATCTGCGGCCGGCCGGTCACCGTGACGAGGCGTGGCTCAAGAAGGGACTGCCCTGCTCGTAGCAGCATTGCCCGCCTCGCCGTCCAAATGGGGAACGAGGACCGGCGGAAGCAGCAACATTGAGCACGTCGTCATCGGGGTCGATCCCCACGAGCTGTGAGCCACCATCGAGGTTCTCGACCATCACGAGAAGTTGCTTGGCAAAGGTTGGATCGCTACCGACCGAGCCCCTTCTGAGTCGGCCGACCCACGAGGTCGGTTACGACCAGCTGGTCGGGTCGCCGAAGTTTCGGCCATGCCGCGTATCGGCCGGTCTACTGGATCTCGAGGGCAATCGATTCGTCTATCACCTCATCCGCTTCAACTACGTCAGGGTCAATCGTGACGGCGAACTGAGCATTCAACTCGAGGTGGTCTTCGAATGCACGGGTCAGGTTCATCATAAGGGCGTTCGCTAAACGGTTCCCCATGGGGCGGAATGTCGCGTAGGTAAGCGCTCCGGAAATGACCCCTCCAACGATCGGGACCGCCTTAGACAGGGCGCCAGAGAGCTCGCCCTGAGCCAGCGAGCCCCCGCGGAGGTCACGATGACTCCGGAGTTGTACCGAGGCCCACGCGGCCACGTTCTCTCAGGTGGTTCAGTTGCTTCAGGCGGTTCTAAGACCGGGGCGGCGCGAGCGCTTGGCGACGCAAGCTGCCCCGACCTTCCCGATTTGGCCATCGTCTCCGGTTATCTAAAGGAGGCGTGGCGAAGCCGATTCCCACGGCGCGGCTCGCTCAGGCCGCGCACCGCGGCGAGGCAGGTGTCTCATGTGCTGAGATAGTCCTCGTCGCGCCTATCAATGGGAGCTCACAAAGTCGCAGGTCAGAGTTGGTGGTTTACTCCCACTCGATGGTGCCTGGGGGCTTGCTCGTCACGTCGACCACGACGCGGTTGACCTCGCGCACCTCGTTGGTGATCCGGGTCGAGATGCGCTCGATCACGTCGTACGGGAGCCTGGCCCAGTCGGCGGTCATCGCGTCCTCGGACGTCACCGGACGCAGGACCACCGGGTGGCCATAGGTGCGGCCGTCCCCCTGCACACCGACCGACCGTACGTCGGCGAGCAGCACGACGGGGAACTGCCAGATGTCACGGTCGAGACCGGCCGCGCTGAGCTCCGCACGTGCGATCGCGTCGGCCTCGCGCAGCACGGCCAGCCGGTCCTCGGTCACCTCGCCCACGATGCGGATCGACAGGCCGGGGCCGGGGAACGGTTGTCGCCAGACGATGTCAGCCGGCAGCCCGAGCTCGTGACCTACCTTGCGTACCTCGTCCTTGAAGAGCGTGCGGAGCGGCTCGACGAGGGAGAACACCAGGTCGTCGGGCAGCCCGCCGACGTTGTGGTGCGACTTGATCGTGGCGGCACCGTCGCCACCGCCGGACTCGACGACGTCGGGATAGAGCGTGCCCTGCACCAGGAACTCGACAGGCTCGCCTCCCTCGTCGGCCTCCGCAACGATGTCGCGTTCGGCGCCCTCGAAGCTGCGGATGAACTCGCGGCCGACGATCTTGCGCTTCTGCTCGGGGTCGCTGACCCCCGCCAGCGCCGCCACGAAGTCCTTGGCCGCATCGACAACGTGCAGCCGCACCCCGGTCGCCGCCACGTAGTCGCGCTCGACCTGCTCGGCTTCACCCTTGCGAAGCAGGCCGTGGTCGACGAAGACACACGTCAGCCGGTCGCCGATCGCCCGCTGCACGAGGGCCGCCGCGACAGCCGAGTCGACGCCGCCTGACAGCCCGCAGATCGCCCGTTTGTGGCCGACCTGCCGGCGGATCGCCTCCACCTGCTCCTCGACGACGTTGCCCATGGTCCAGCTCTGGCGGCAGCCTGCGATGTCGTGCAGGAAGCGTTCGAGGACCTGCTGGCCGTGCTCGGTGTGCAGCACCTCCGGGTGCCACTGCACACCGGCGAAGCCACGCTCGACAGCCTCGAACGCCGCCACTGGAGCGCCCTCGGTCTGGGCCAACGTGTCGAATCCCGGCGGGGCGGCCGCGACCGCGTCGCCGTGGCTCATCCAGACCCGGTGTCCACTCGGCAGGTCCGCGAGCAGGGTGCCTGGCGCCACGATCTCGACGGCCGTCCGCCCGAACTCCGAGACCCCGGTACGCCGAACGTCGCCGCCCAACGCTCTGGCCATCGCCTGGAACCCGTAGCAGATGCCGAGCACGGGCACACGGGCGTCGAGGATCGCGGTGTCGAGCTGGGGTGCGCCTTCGACGTATACCGACTGTGGTCCGCCACTCAGGATGATCGCCTTCGGACCCCGCGCCAGCATCTCGGCCGCGCTCATCGAGTGCGGGACGATCTCGGAGTAGACCTTGGCCTCCCGGACGCGCCGCGCGATCAGCTGGGCATACTGCGCCCCGAAGTCGACGACGAGAACGAGGTCATGATCGACGCCCACGCGGGCCCCTTCGGGTCAGGTCAGCCGGCGACGTCCCGGCAGGCGCCCATTCTATCGGTCGGTCAGATGGAACCTTGGGCGCAACTCGATCCGTCATCCTAGGAGGAGCAGTCGACGGACGAGGGTGGGATGAGTCGCGACGAGGACTTCACGGCGTACATGAGTGGCCGATGGGCCACTCTGGTGCGCTCGGCTGTCCTCCTCGGGTGCGCCCAGCCCGACGCGGAGGATGTGGTGCAGACGACCCTGGCGCGGTGCTACGTTGCGTGGCCGAAGGTCGAGCGGGCCGGAAACCGCGACGCCTACGTCTACCGCGTGCTGGTCAACGCCCTGACCGACAGCAGGCGACGGCACTGGTGGCGCGAACAGCCGACGCCCAGCCTGCCCGAGGACGCTGACCCTCTCGACCCATTGAGTGAAGTGGACGTCACCGACGCCGTCGAACGGGCACTCTCGGGACTGAGTCACGAGCACCGAATCGTCGTGGTCCTGCGGTTCTACGCCCACCTCACCGAGCAGGAGACGGCCGACTCACTGGGCATCGCCGTCGGCACCGTCAAGAGCCGCACCTCCCGGGCCCTGGCCAAGCTGGCCGGCAGCGAGCATCTCGCCGACACCGCCGATGGGAAGACGCCATGAACGAAGTCCAGGTCACCACCCTCCTCGACCGCCTGGGGAGCCAGATCGACGTCGGACCCGCGCCTGTCGAGCGCGTGGCCGACGCGGGTAGCCGACGTCTGCGAGTGCGGCGCAGCGCCCAGCTCGCCGGGGTGGCATCCGCCGTCGCCGTCATCGCGGTGGGCGGGCTCGCCCTGCGTCCGGACCACAACGCGGCTGGACCGACCGCAAGTCAGCAGAGCACGTGGCGAGGAGCTCCTCCAACAGAGGAGCAACTCCTTGGCACCTGGCGGCCACTGGTTCTGCGGGGCGAGGACGTCTCCGTCCGGTCTGTCGACGAGGGACGGGTCGTGCTGAGCTTCGCCCATCGCATGCGGGGAATTGGCTGGAATGGCTACGACGGCTGTAACGGATGGGGCGGCTGGGTCTACCTAGGTCCTGATGGCTCCTTCGCCACGTCGAACAACGGGTCAACCCGCATAGCTTGCTACAAGAGAATGCCGTTTACGGAGGTGGATGCCGTCCTAGGCGCCGCAACGGTGCGGCTTGTCCACGAGCAGCTGGTGCTGTACGACAAGTCACGGACGCCACTCGGCGTCTTCGTTCGGGTCAAGCAGGTCTCGCCGCCAGACCGACAGGTCCCATTACCCGGCCGGGTGCCAGCGGAGTCGGAGCTGGTGGTGGGCAACTGGCTCGGTCCGATCGGGAGCGTGCCCTCTTTCCTGGGGAGCCGGACGCTCAAGACAGCGGTCACTTTCGAGCACGACGTCGTCGTCGCCATCCCGAATGCATCGTCGCTCAGCTGGCGCGGCTACGACGGCTGCAACTGGACCAGCGGGTACGTTCACCTCACCAGCGATGGCCGCTTCTGGACCACGCACGACGGGACGACGCTGCGAGGATGCAGCGGGCCAGGCGGTCACCAGATACACCCGGTGTCCGCGGTCGACATCGTCGAGGCAGCCACGCGGGTCCGGCTGGTCGACCGCAAGCTGCGGTTCTACAACAACGCCGGCCAACTGCTAGGAATCCTCAGGCCATACCCCGGCGTCATCAACTGACCTCGACGATGGGAGTCAAGTCGCCGGGGGACGACATGCGTGCTCCGGCGCTGCCTGGGCGAGGATGTCCTCGTAGCCGCCGACCTTGCGCCTGATCAAGTCAAGGCACCGGGCCAGCTGAGCGATCTGCGCCTCCACCGCACCTGATGCCGGCGCATTTGTCCGCCGGGCGTGCTGCTCTGCGGCCCGAGCAGTTCGACCCCTCGAATCCCGAGAACGCCGCCAAGCTGGAGGTCGTCGAGCTGCTCATCGAGCTCGCGACCAGCATCGGCTGCACGCTTCCCGAGCTTGCGGTGGCCTTCACCGTCACTCATCCCGCCGTCACCTCGGCGATCGTCGGACCGCGGACCATGGAGCACCTCGAGAGCTCGTTGCGGGGCGCGTCGCTCACCCTTGATGACGCTTCCCTCGACCGCATCGACGAGATCGTCCCTCCTGGGACGAACATGTACGAGCCGAACGGCGGCTTCCCCTTGCCGGTGCTGGTCGACTCCGCACGGCGCCGGCGCCCGGTCGAGGACCGCCCTGCGGCCTCTCCGCTGCGGGTCAGGCGCCCTGGCTGACCTCGACGATCGGTAGGTGCAGCGCGCCAGGGGCGGCCTCGGGGACGGTCGGTCGGGTCGGCACGACCGGGGCGACCCGCCGGTACGGCGACCCGAGCACCGGACGAGGGTCGGCGTCGCCATTGTTGGGCCAGAACGCCATCGCCCGCTCCGCTTGAGCGGTGATCGTCAGCGACGGGTTGACGCCCAGGTTCGCAGACACCGCCGACCCGTCGACCACGTGGAGGCCGGGGTGACCGAAGAGTCGTTGATAGCCGTCGATCACCCCGTTCTCCGCGCTGTCCCCGATCGCGCAGCCACCGATGAAGTGTGCGGTCAGCGGGCGCTTGAACGGCTCGCCGATGGTGCCGCCCGGTCGGCCGTCGACAACGCGCGCCATCCGTCGTACCGCCTCGTTGGCAACCGGGATCCACGTCGGGTTCGGCCGGCCATGACCCTGACGTGACGTGAGGCGCCGGCGTCCGGTGAGCCGGCTCCGGCGGGTGTAGGTGGTGATCGAGTTGTCGAGCGACTGCATGACGAGCGCGATGACGGTGCGCTCGGACCAGTGCCGCAGGTCGTAGCGGCCGGGTAGGTCACGCCGCTGCCGCCACATCTCGCGCAGCCATACCCGCCAGCGAGGGGACCCGACCTCGTCGTCGGTGAGCACGGTCTGCAGGAAGCTCATGGCGTTGCTCCCGCGGCCGTAGCGAACCGGCTCCACATGCGTCTGCGCGTCGGGGTGGAACGACGAGGTGATCGCCACGCCCCGGCTGTAGTCCACTGTCTTGTCCCGCGAGATGGCCCCGAGGATAGACTCCGAGTTCGTGCGGGTGAGGTGACCGAGCCGCGCCGAGACGTTCGGCAGCACGCGCTCGTCCCGCATCCGATGGAGCAGCCGCTGGGTGCCGAGTGCCGACGCGGAGAACACCACCTGGTCAGCGGACATCACGGTCGTACGGCGACCGCGGGCCGCCTTCGCAGTCGTCGGGACCGTCGTGACGTCGTACCCGCCGCCCTGTCTCGGCGCGACCCGGGTGACGGTGGTCAAGGGGTGCACGCTCGCGCCGGCCTGCTCGGCCAGGTAGAGGTAGTTCTTCGGCAGGGTGTTCTTGGCATTGTGGCGGCAGCCCGTCATGCACTCGCCGCACTCGAGGCAGCCGCTGCGGTCCGGGCCGGCGCCGCCGAAGTACGGGTCCGGCGCGGTCACGCCCGGAGCCCCGAAGTACACCCCTACCGGGGTCAGCCGGAAGGTGTCGGCAACCCCCATCTCGTCGGCCACCGTCCGCATCACCTCGTCGCTCGGGGTCATCGTCGGGTTCGTCACGACGCCGAGCATCCGGTTGACCTGGTCGAAGTACGGCGCCAGCTCGGCCCGCCAGTCGGTGATCGAGCTCCAGGACGGGTCGGTGTAGAAGGCGTCCAGGGGCTCGTACAGCGTGTTCGCGTAGACGAGCGACCCGCCCCCGACACCGGCCCCTGACATGATGACGCAGTCCCTCAGCACATCGAGGCGCTGGATGCCGTAGCAGCCGAGGGCGGGGGCGAACAGGAACCTCCGCACGTCCCACGACGTGGACGGGTACGACGCCTCGTCGAACCTCGCCCCAGCCTCGAGGACGCCGACCCGGTAGCCCTTCTCGGTGAGCCTCAGGGCGCTGACCGCGCCGCCGAAGCCCGACCCGACGACGATGACGTCGTAGTCGGCGCTCACGGGCGGTGCGTCTTCCTCAGCAACCTCAGCGTGGTGGTCAGGGTCGCGGCGTAGGCGCGCTCGGACAGGCCGAGCACCGGCCGGATCGGCAACAGCCGCTGGGTCGCCACAGTCTGCAGGTCGGTGAACCGGTGGATCCCTTCGGGACCTTGACGACGGCCGAGGCCGGAGCTGCGCATCCCGCCCATCGGGGAGTCGATCGACCCGAAGGAGGCGCTGTAGCCCTCGTTGACGTTCACGCTGCCGCAGCGGATCTGGCGAGCCAGCGCCCGCCCGCGCCGCGCGTCCCGGGTGAGGACTGCCGCGTTCAGGCCATAGGGGCCCTCGTTGGCGCGCGACACGGCGTCCGCCTCCTCGGCGAACCGGTACAGGGACACGACAGGTCCGAACGTCTCCTCGCCGAAGCACGTCATGTCGGGGCGCACACCCTCCAAGACGGTGGGGGCATAGAACAGCGGACCGACATCGCGGCGTGGATGGCCGCCCGCCAGCACCCGGGCTCCCTTGGCCGTGGCGTCGTCCACGTGACGGACCACCGTGTCGAGCTGTTGCTGCGAGACGAGGCTGCCCATGTCCGCGCCGTACTCGAAGCCGGCCGAAAGCCGCATGGCATCGATCCGCTCGAGGAACCGCGAGACGAACCTGTCGTAGACCTGGTCGGCGACGTACAGCCGCTCCATCGACACGCAGAGCTGGCCGGCCGACGAGAAGCACGCCCGGACCGCGACGTCGGCGGCAAGGTCGAGGTCGGCGTCACGCAGGACGAGCATCGGGTTCTTGCCACCGAGCTCGAGGCTGGCACCGATCAGCCGGCCGGCGGCCCTGGTCCCGACCTCACGGCCGGTGCGGGTCGAGCCCGTGAAGCACACGTAGTCCACGTTGTCGACGACCGCCGGGCCGACGACCGGTCCGTCGCCACACACCACCTGCCAGACATTCGCCGGCAGGCCCGCCTCGTGCAACAGCTCGATGCCGAACAGCGCCGACACGGCAGTCTGCGAGTCCGGCTTGTGGACGACCGCGTTGCCGGCGAGTACGGCGGCCAGCCCGTCCGACACGGCCATCGTGAAGGGGTAGTTCCACGGCGAGATGATCCCGACGACGCCCAACGGCGCGCGGTGCACGTCGACCCTGGTCAGCAGCGGGAAGATGCCGAGTCGGCGCGCCGACCCCACCTGACGCAGGGCGGTGCGTGCGTAGTAGCGGGCGGTCATCGCGGCATGGGCCACCTCCTCGAACGCGTGCTCGCGGGCCTTCCCCGACTCCCACTGGATGAGATCGAGGATCTCGTCCTGCCGGTCGAGGACGAGGTCGTGGTAGCGCAACAGAATCTCCGCCCGCACCTGCAGCGGGACGCGTGCCCAGGCGAGCTGGGCGGTGCGCGCGCGGTCTGCGGCGACCGCCACATCGGCGACCGTCGAGAGTGCCAGAGCGGCGATCGGCTGGCCCGTGAACGGGGCGTACGACGTCTGCGACTCGCCTGAGGTGGCGACCAGTACGGACGAGAGACGCCGGACGAGGGCGGGGTCGAGCGCGTACGTCGCCGTGGTGTCGTGCTCGGGGTCGGCCGGGCTGAGAGGAGGCGAGTCCGGAGGGTCGCTCATCCGTCGAGCGTACGTGTCGAGGGCCGCGCGAGCCACCGCTCCAAGGCGCGCCGAGTCTGACAAACCGGCCCCCCTCAAGTATTCTGTGGGCAGGTACCACCGCCGGAATGCTGGCGATCAGCGATGGCGCCCACCGCAGGTAGTGGCCGCTCCCTGTTCCCTCTGAGTGCCATACGATTGGCACCGGACAAACACGTGGAACGGAAATGGACTAGATGGTGCAGCCGGTTACGACGAACAAGACCAGCATCTTGCTCAACGCGATCCCTGAGCCCACGCCTCAGCGCACCTACGTGACCTTCGGGGTAGAGCGCGGCGGGACCAGCCTGGTCGCGGGCGTGCTGCGGGCCCTGGGTCTGTATCTCGGCGACATCCCCGAAGGCAACAACGAGGACAAGGCGTTCCACAGCAAGCCTCTCGGTCAGATGAAGGCCACCATCGCCCGGCGCAACCAGGAGTACGACGTCTGGGGCTGGAAGTACCCCACCGCCGCCGCCTACCTCCCGGTGCTCTCGAAGTCCATCCGCAACGCGTTCTTCATCGTTGTCTACCGCGACGTCGTCGCCACCGCCCTCAGCCGGGCCCAGTGGGACGGTGAGTTCATTCGCCGGAACGGCCGCATGTCGCTCCACGAGACGAATGCCATCGTCAACGCCAACACCGGGTTCGCTCTCGCCACCCGTCGTCCCGTCCTGCTCGTCAGCAGCGAGAAGGCCGCCTCCCGCCCGAGCGATCTCATCGACGAGCTCGCCGAGTTCCTGTACGCCGACAAGCCGGACGAGGATCTTCGGGCCAGGATCGTTGACTACACCGAGCCTGGCCGCTACAAGAACTTCGACGACTACTTCCCGGCGCCCGATGCCGCAGATGGTGTCGTGCCTGAGACGGGACTGACCATGGAACAGGTGAGTGGCCAATGAAGATCCTGCTCTACAACTGGGTGCAGTACGACGACATCGAGAGCCGGGGCGGTGGCGTCCGCATCTACGAGAGGAACCTCGTCGAGCACCTGGCCGAAAGCGGGGACCACGAGGTCTACACGATGGCGTCTGGCCTGGAGCACGACTTTCTCGACCCACGGATCCGGGTCGAGTCGACGGCCAACATCCACGGATCCCGCGTGCGGTCGTTCACGGTCGTCAACTCGACGGTCATCGCCCCGGGCCATCACGCGTTCGGGTCAGCCCACCTGTTCGACGAGGGCGAGATGCTCGAGGTCTGGCACGACTTCCTCGAGCGCCACGGTCCGTTCGACGTCATCCAGTTCGACTCGCTCGAGGGCATCCCGTTCACGTTCCTGCGCGTTCACGAGAAGTTTCCCGAGACTCGGGTCCTGCTGTACTCGCACAACTACTACCTGGTGTGCCCCCAGGTCAACCTGTGGAAGGAGGAGCGGGTCCACTGCAGCGACTACCACAAGGGTCGCGACTGTGTGACCTGCATCCCCAACCTTCCCAACCCCCACGAGGTGCTGCGCGCCCACCAGGTGTCCCGGGTGCTCCGCCGCTCGAAGATCACGCCCAACACCAAGGGCTATGCGCTCGCCTACCGGATCTACGGGCAGCTGCGCAGTGGCCGCTACTCGCGGATCAGCCGCCCCCTGCTGGCGCCGCTGCTGGGTCCCGCACTGATCCGTCGACGCCAGCGGATGCAGCAGAACCGGCAGAGCAAGCCGGGCTCGGTCGGCCAGATCGCCAAGTACCCCGTCACTCCCGTGGAGCCGGTGTCCTTGAGCCTCTCGACCCGCTTCGTCTCCCGGCGCCAGCGCGGCGTCACCATGATCAACAACGAGGTCGACCTGGTGCTCGCAACGTCGCACCGGGTGCTCGACGTGCTCAAGGCACACGGCATCGACGACACCAAGCTGGCCGTCGCGTACGCCGGCACCCGCGCCGCTGAGGAGTTCGTCCGGGCCGAGCTGCGCAAGGAGCTCCAGGTCCAGGGTGAGCTGACGATCTGCTACCTGGGCTACATGCGCCGCGACAAGGGGTTCTACTTCCTGCTCGAAGCGCTCGAGGGGTGCCCGCCCGATCTCCAGTCGCGGATCCGGATGGTGCTCGGCGCGAAGACAGCCGACCCCGAGACGATGAACCGCCTGGTCGCGCTCTCGGACCGGATGGCTGACGTCGTGCACTTCGACGGCTACACCCACGAGCAGCTCGAGACGATCCTCGACGGGGTCGATGTCGGGATGATCCCGGTCCAGTGGGAGGACAACCTCCCCCAGGTGGCCACCGAGATGGTCGCTCATGGCGTGCCGCTGATCACCTCGCATCGTGGTGGCGCCAAGGAGCTGGGTGGTGACAACCCGTCGTTCGTCTTCAAGGCCTCCGACAAGGAGGCGCTTATCGAGATCTGGCGACAGCTGATCGAGGGCGAGCTGCAGCCGGGAGACTACTGGGCGTCGGCGATGAACCTGACGACGATGGACGACCACCTCAACCGGCTGCTGGAGCTTTGGGCTAACCCCGAGGCCCCGCATGAGGACGTCCGTCCCCCCGTGGATCCCACCGAGCACCCAACCCACGTCCACGACGGCGTGCGCACCCACAGCGAAGATGTGGACGACGACCTCCCCGGCGTGCACCTCGACGCCCATGATGACCGCCACGGTGGCCTCGCCGAGGCTGACGACGTCTCGACCGGCGCCGACGCGCCCGAACACTCGGCCCGCCGAGACTCCGACATCTACGACTCGAACCCCGCCACGCAGGCGGCGAACTCGATCCCGGAGGCGGCCAAGGAGGCTGCGGCCACCCACGAGACCCGTGCCGGCCTCCCCCTGGACGCTGATGACGCCGCCATCCCAGACTGACCCGCCCCCGGTTGAGGGGCCACTCCGGTCCGCCCCTCACGGTTGAGGGGCCATTCCGGTCCGGCATAGGTTCGTCAGATGACGACATCCAGCACCACCACCACCCGGTCCACGTGCGCTGACCTGGACCGGATGGATCCGCTGGCGTCGTACCGCTCCGAGTTCTTGATCGATGACGATGATCTTGTCTACTTCGACGGCAACTCACTCGGTCGGCTGCCGAAGGCAACGGTCGATCGTCTGCACCGCGTCATGCAGGACGAGTGGGGTTCGCGGCTCATCAGGTCGTGGGAGGAGTCCTGGATGGACTTGCCGACCAGAATTGGCGATCTCATCGGGACCGGGCTACTCGGCGCCGAGCCTGGCGAGACTGTCGTCGCAGACAACACCACTGTGTCGCTCTACAAGGCGATCAGTGCGGCGCTCGATGCCCGCCCCGGGCGTCGAGCGGTGGTCGTCGAGCGCGGCAACTTCGCTACCGACCGTTACATCGTCGAGTCTCTCGCGCGCCAGCGCGACCTCGAGATCCGCTGGATCGAGGAGGCTGGCGCGGACGGCGTCTCGGTCGCAGACCTTCGGGGGGTCGTCGACGACTCGGTGGCGGTCGTTGTCCTCTCGCAGGTGGACTACCGTTCGGCGGCGATCAGCGATCTGGTCGGTCTGACCGCGCAGGCGCACGAGGTCGGAGCCCTGACCGTCTGGGACCTGTGCCACTCGGTGGGTTCTGTGCCGATCGATCTCCACCAGGCCGACGCGGATATTGCCGTCGGTTGCACCTACAAGTACCTGAACAGCGGCCCCGGCGCACCCGCCTTCACCTACGTGAGCCGGGCGCGCCAGGTCGAGCTCTCGCACCCGATCTGGGGATGGTGGGGCAGGACCGAGATGTTCGACATGGCGCAGGGCTACGTCGCCCATCCAGACATCCGGTCGTGGCTCACGGGGACGCCGAGCATTCTGTCGATGGCCGCGGTTCAGATCGGGGTCGAGATGGTAGTGCGGGCAGGGATGGCGGAGATTCGCCGGAAGTCGGTGGCGCTGACCAGTTTGGCCGTCTCGCTGTACGACGAGTGGTTGGCCGAGCTCGAGGTCGGCCTGGCTTCACCTCGAGACCCGGCGCGGCGAGGGTCGCACGTAACGCTCACCCATCACGATGCCGCCCGCGTTGCCGAGGAGATGGCCGCCAACGGCGTGATCCCTGACTTCCGAAGGCCCGATGGCATCCGGATAGGGTTAGCGCCAATGACGACTCGCTTCCTGGACGTGCACGACGGGTTCGCCGTACTCCGCGGGATCCTGGGGTGAGCCAGGCAGATACCAGGTCGACTCGATAGCGGCGTCGCCCCTTGTCGCACACCCCGCCGGTATCGCGGCAGCTGTTGTTCCATCTGCTCCCGCGTGATCCCGAACGCTCGCATGAACCCATTCAGGCAGGCGAGAGCGTCTCGCTCACTCAACGAGCACGCCAGATCAAGGGCCCCGGCGGTACAAGACCTGCGGGCCGAAATGGCCACTCAACCACGGGGAGGGCGGACCGACGTGTCACTCACCAGGGGGTCACTGGAGAACGACCTCGACCCGCTGGAACTCCTTGAGCTCGGTGTAGCCGGTGGTGGCCATCGACCGCTTGAGCGCGCCGACGATGTTCATCGTCCCGTCGGAGACCGAGGACGGTCCGTGCAGGATCTGCTCGAGGCTGCCGACGGTGCCGATCTCCACACGTTCGCCACGAGGGAGCAACGAGTGCCGCGCCTCGGCCCCCCAATGGAACCCTCGACCGGGCGCCTCCGACGCCCGCGCGAGCGGCGACCCGATCATGACGGCATCAGCCCCGCAGGCGATGGCCTTCGCAACGTCGCCGCTCCGCCCGATCGAACCGTCGGCGATCACGTGGACATAGCGCCCCCCGGACTCGTCGAGGTAGTCGCGCCGTGCGGCAGCAACGTCGGCCACGGCGGTCGCCATCGGTACGGCGATCCCGAGCACGGTCCGGGTCGTGTGGGCGGCACCGCCGCCGAACCCGACGAGGACACCGGCCGCGCCGGTGCGCATCAGGTGCAGCGCCGCCTGGTAGGTCGCGCACCCACCGACCACCACGGGCACGTCGAGGTCGTAGATGAACTGCTTGAGGTTCAGCGGCTCCGCCCGGCCCGACACGTGCTCCGCCGAGACCGTGGTGCCGCGGATCACGAAGAGGTCCAGGCCTGCCTTGATGACCGACTGGGCATGCTCCTTGGTGAGCTGCGGGGAGAGCGCCCCGGCAACGGTGACCCCGCAACCCCGCAACGCCTTGATCCGCTCCACCATCAGGTCGGGCCTTATCGGCTCGGAGTAGATCTCCTGCAGGCGGCGGGTCGCTTCGTGTCCTCGCAGGCCGGCGACCTCGTCGAGCAACGGCTCGGGGTCGTCGTACCGGGTCCAGAGACCCTCGAGATCGAGCACGCCCAAGCCGCCGGCCTCGCCGAACGACACGACGGTTGCCGGCGACATGACGGAGTCCATCGGCGCGGCTACCACCGGGATCTCGAAGCGGTAGGCGTCGATCTGCCAGGCGACGGAGACATCCTGGGGGTCTCGGGTGCGCCGGCTCGGCACGATGGCGATGTCGTCGAACGAGTAGCCTCGGCGCCCGCGCTTCGCGCTGCCGATTTCGATGTCCATGGGTCCTCGGGGTCCGGGCTGCGCCGCAGCGGATTCAGTGCGTCGAGTAGTTGGGGGCTTCGACGGTCATCTGGATGTCGTGGGGGTGGCTCTCCTTGAGGCCCGCCGAGGTGATCCGCACGAACCGGCCACGCTCCTGGAGCTCGGGGATCGTGCGCGCGCCGACGTAGAACATCGACTGGTGGAGTCCGCCGACGAGCTGGTGGGCGACCGCCGATAGCGGACCACGATAGGGCACCTGGCCCTCGATACCCTCGGGCACCAGCTGGTCGTCGCTGGTCACCTCCGCCTGGAAGTACCGGTCCTTCGAGAACGACTGGCGACCCCGTGACGACATCGCCCCGAGGGAGCCCATGCCCCGATAGCTCTTGTACTGCTTGCCGTTGACGAACACCAGGTCCCCGGGGCTCTCGTCGCAGCCGGCGAGCAGCGACCCCACCATGACGGTGTCTGCACCGGCGACGAGGGCCTTGGCGATGTCGCCGGAGTACTGCAGGCCACCGTCGCCGATCACGGGGACGCCCGCTGGTCTGCAGACCTGCGAAGCCTCGTGGATGGCCGTCACCTGCGGGGCGCCCACGCCGGCCACGATTCGCGTCGTGCAGATCGAGCCGGGTCCGACGCCGACCTTCACGCCGTCGGCGCCCGCGTCGACGAAGGCCTGGGCGCCGGCGCGGGTGGCCACGTTTCCGCCGATGACCTGGACATGACGCGTCGCCTTGTCGGACTTGAGTCTGGTGACCATGTCGAGCATCACCCGCACGTGACCGTGTGCGGTGTCGGCGACGAGTACGTCGACACCGGCCTCGACAAGCCTCGTCGCGCGCGTCCACGCGTCGCCGAAGTAGCCGACCGCGGCGCCGACGACGAGCCGGCCCGCCGCGTCCTTCGTGGCCTTGGGGTACTGCTCGGACTTCACGAAGTCCTTGACGGTGATCAACCCGGTCAGATGGCCTTCGTGGTCGACGAGGGGAAGCTTCTCGATCTTGTGCTTGGCGAGCAGCGCAGCCGCGTCCTCCGACGTGATCCCGACCGGCCCGGTGACGAGAGGCATCGGCGTCATGATCTCGCGGACCAGGCGTTGCGCCCACTCGCCGGCGGGGACGAAGCGCAGGTCACGGTTGGTGATGATGCCGCACAGCACACCCGCGTGGTCGACGACGGGAAGACCGGACACCCGGTATCGGCCACACAGGTCGTCGAGCTCCGAGATCGTGGCATCGGGCCCAACCGTGACAGGGTCCGTGATCATGCCCGACTCCGAGCGCTTGACGAGGTCGACCTGGCTCGCCTGCTCGTCGATCGAGAGGTTGCGATGGAGCACCCCGAGTCCCCCTTGGCGAGCCATCGCGATGGCCATCCGGGACTCGGTGACGGTGTCCATGGCGCTGGACACCAGCGGGACCGAGACGCTCAGCTCACGGGTGAGCCTCGAGGTCGTGTCGATGTCCCCGGGAACCACGTCGGTCTCGCCAGGCAGCAGCAGGACGTCGTCGAACGTCAGCCCGAGCATCCCGAACTTCTCTGGCGGGTCGAGCGGGGCGGAGCTCATGCCACCTATGGTATCGAGGGCGTGGGGGGACATGCCGACGGCGCGGCGGCTGTCGGTGTGGGCGGCCGCAGCGGGGGCGGCGGGGGTGGTCGTCGGGGGCGGCCGTGGCCGGCCAGCTCGATGTCAGCTGATGCGGCAGGGCCGGCGCCAGGTCGAGTGACCTGGCACCGGGCCCATCTCCGATCGACCTGCCCGTGGGCAGGCTCAGTGCGAGTGGCCGTGTCCGTGACCGTCGCCGTCCTCGTCGTCGGCGGGCCGCTCGACGACGAGGGTCTCTGTCGTCAGGAGCAGCGCGGCGATCGAGGCGGCGTTGATGAGCGCCGACCGCGTCACCTTGACCGGGTCGAGGACACCTTGGGCGACCAGGTCGCCGTACTCGCCGGTGGCAGCGTTGAAACCCTGGCCCTCACCCTTCTCACGAACCTTCGCCACCACGACATAGCCCTGGTCGCCGCCATTCTCGGCGATCCAGCGCAACGGCTCGTCGACGGCGCGCGCGACGATCTTGGTGCCGGTCCGCTCGTCGCCGGACAGCCCGAGGCCGTCGGCGAGGACAGCGGCAGCATGCACGAGCGCCGAACCACCGCCTGCCACGATGCCTTCCTCGATGGCCGCCCGGGTCGCGGAGACCGCGTCCTCGATCCGGTGCTTCTTCTCCTTGAGCTCGACCTCGGTGGCCGCGCCGACCTTGATGACGCAGACGCCGCCAGCCAGCTTGGCGAGGCGCTCCTGGAGCTTCTCGCGGTCCCAGTCGGAGTCGGTGTTCTCGATCTCGGCCTTGATCTGGTTGACCCGGGCGCTGACCTCGGAGCTGTCACCGCCGCCGTCCACGATCGTGGTGTCGTCCTTCGTCACCACGATGCGGCGGGCCGTGCCCAGCACCTCGAGGCCGACCTGGTCGAGCTTGAGGCCGACATCGGGGGTGACCACCTGCGCGCCGGTGAGCGTCGCGATGTCCTGCAGCATGGCCTTGCGGCGGTCGCCGAACGCGGGCGCCTTCACGGCGGCCGCGGTGAACGTGCCGCGGATCTTGTTGACCACGAGCGTCGAGAGCGCCTCGCCGTCGACGTCCTCGGCGAGGATGAACAGCGGCTTGGCGGACTGCACCACCTTCTCCAGCAGCGGCAGCAGGTCACTGATCGAGCTGATCTTGCCCTGGTTGACGAGGATGTAGGGGTCGTCGAGGACCGTCTCCATCCGCTCGTTGTCGGTCACGAAGTACGGCGAGATGTAGCCCTTGTCGAACTGCATCCCCTCGGTGAACTCGAGCTCGGTGCCGAACGTGTTCGACTCCTCGACGGTGATGACGCCGTCCTTGCCGACCTTGTCGAAGGCCTGCGCGATGAGGTCGCCGATCAGGCCGTCGCGGGCGGAGATCGTGGCGACCTGGGCCATGTCCTGGGTGGTCTCGACGTCGCGGGCGGCCTTGACGAGGGCCTCGTTGACGGCCTCGACTGCTTTGTCGATGCCGCGCTTGAGGTCCATCGGGTTGGCGCCGGCGGCGACTGCCCGCAGACCCTCGTGGACGAGCGCCTGGGCGATCACGGTCGCGGTCGTCGTACCGTCGCCGGCGATGTCGTTGGTCTTGGTGGCCACCTCTTTGGCGAGCTGGGCGCCGAGGTTCTCGAAGGGGTCGTCGAGCTCGACCTCACGCGCGACGGTCACGCCGTCGTTGGTGATCGTCGGCGCGCCCCATTTCTTGTCGATGACCACGTAGCGGCCCTTGGGGCCGAGGGTCACCTTGACGGTGTTGGCGAGCGCGTCGACTCCGCGCTCGAGGGCTCGACGGGCACGCTCGTCGAACTCGAGGATCTTTGGCATGTGTGCGAGTCCTTCTGGTCAGCCGTCGTCCACGGTCGCGGTGGGCGGCCGAGACGTCGGGTCTGCTGGTGGCTCCGACGGCTGCGCCCCGGCTGCCCCGAAGCAGGGCGTCCGGGGCGCAGCGTGCGGAGTAGTGATGGTTACTTGTCGACCTTGGCAAGCACGTCGCGGGCCGAGAGGATGAGATAGTCCTCACCCGAGTACTTGACCTCGGTGCCGCCGTACTTGCTGTAGATGACCGTGTCACCTTCAGCGATGTCGAGCGGGATTCGTTTGCCGTTGTCGTCGATCCGACCCGGACCGACCGCGAGGACCGTGCCCTCCTGGGGCTTCTCCTTGGCGGTGTCGGGGATGACCAGGCCGGAGGCCGTGGTCTGCTCGGCTTCGTTCGTCTGGACGACGATGCGGTCTTCGAGGGGCTTGATCATAATGCCTTTGGACACTTGCTGACCTCGCCTTTCACTTGATAAGAGAGGTGTGCGTTCACGGATGGGATGCGAAACGGACACGTCGTCGCGGGTGCCGTGACCCCTTCGCAGGTGGCACCCTCGGGTCGAGGCTGCCATCTCAGAATCTAGCACTCTGGCTCGGTGAGTGCCAAAGCCGGCTCGGTGGCTGGAAGACTCCGCCTCGTCACCGGTCTGGCAGCATGTCGGCGTGGACGCCGACGGCTTCGCGTTCCTGCTCACGCCGCGCGGGCAGCGGCTGCTGGGCGCGGCCATGTCGGCGTACGACGACACTGATGTCCTGGCCCTCAGTGAGCGGCTGCGCCGGACGGACCGCGCCCTCGCCGCCGAGCACGTCGCTGCCGCGATCACCCAGGCGGGTCTGCGCCGGTCAGCGGCGGCCAAGTTCGGTGCCGACGCGACCCGGCTCTACTTCACTTCGGCCGGCCTCGAGCAGGGAACCCACCCGAGAGTGGCACGCCATCGGACCACTCGGGCAGGGGCGGGCGGCGCGCGGCCGCTTCTGGACCTGGGATGCGGAGTCGGGTCCGACCTGATGGCGTTCGCCGCGGCAGGCTACGCGGTCACCGGGGTCGACAGCGACGGCCTGACGGCTGCCGTTGCCGCCGCCAACCTCGCAGTGCTCGGGCTGGGCGGGTCCGTCATCGAGGGAACCGCACAGGACGCCGACCGCGCCGGGTTCGCCGCGGTCTTCGCGGACCCCGCCAGGCGCCAGGGGGCCACCCGGGTGTTCGACCCGCGGGCCTTCTCCCCGAGCTGGGACTTCGTGCTCTCCCTGCTCGGCCCAGGACCCTCGGTCGCGGGGCAGCCCGGACAGGTCGTGGTCAAGCTCGGCCCGGGTCTCGACCATGACCTGGTCCCCCCGCTTGTCGAGGCGGAGTGGGTCAGTCTCGACGGCGACCTCAAGGAGGTGGCGCTCTGGTCGCCTCCTCCTTCGCGGGGCACGACGCGACGGCGCGCGACACTGCTGACGGCTGCGGGCGGCGAAGCGTCGCTCACGGAGGCGGACGCCCCGGTCGGCGCGCCCCCCATTTCGGCCGTCGGAGACTTCGTCTACGAGCCTGACCCTGCGGTCATCCGGGCGCATCTCGTGTCCGTCGTCGTCGGGGGGGTTGCCGGCTGGCTGCTCGACCCGCACCTGGCCTACGTCTCCTCCGACCGGGACGTGGCGAGTCCCTTCGCCCGCCGGTTCCGGGTCCTGGAGGTGCTGCCGTTCCGGGAGAGGCAGCTGCGCCCTGCCCTGCGGAGCCGGGGCATCGGTGCTCTCACGATCAAGAAGCGGGGCATCGCGGTCACTCCCGAGGAGCTGCGCCGCCGGCTCGCGCTGCACGGTGACCAGCACGCGACGCTGATCCTGACCCGGACTCCCGGCTCGGCGGCCGCCCTGCTCGTCGAGCCTCTCCCCTGACCGGTCACCTCACGAACCGGCACATCCGGTCTCGGGCGTTGCCTGCTCGCTCATTCGCCGGCACGACGCGGCAACCCTCGTCGCATCACGATCGCGTCGGTGCCACCTGGGTAGTAGCGGCGGCGTCTGGAGAGCTCCTCGAACCCGTGCCCACGGTAGAGCGAGAGCGCGGGCGCGTTACGGGACCCCACCTCGAGCAGCATCTCCGCACACCCGGCGTCCTCGGCCTTGTCGATGAGAGCCCCGAGCAGGGCCGTCCCGACGCCAGCCCGCTGACGTCCGGCTGCGACACCGATGCGCAGCAGCTCGGCGACGGGCCCGAGCACGCGCAGCACGGCGTAGCCGGCGAGCGCCTCGCCGGAGACCGCCACCACGACAACCCGGTTCTCGCCGAGACCGTCGAACTCGGCCGCCCAGGCGATGCGGGTCCAGGCGGTGGCGCCGAAGACGGCCGAGTCCAGGACCTGCACCGGCTCGAGGTCCGCCGCCACCCCCTCACGCAGATCAGTCACGTGACCCTCCTGGGCGTGGTCGGGACGCTGGCGTCGGGCCTCCTCAGGTAGAGCGGCACCGTCGGGAGCAGCCGCGCCCGGCCCGCCACGACGAGGCGACCCAGCAGGGCTGCACTCGGCAGACGGGGCGGAACCGCGGGCGAGAGGTCGTCGGGGTAGAGCCGGGGGCCGTTGCCGGCCACCGGCAGGTCGCTCGCGACCGCCCCGGGGAGGTCGACCGCCGGCCCGGCCTCTCGCAGGTACGGCGAGGCGTAGCGCGCCCAGTAGACCTCCTTGCGGCGCGCATCAGTGGCGACCATGAACGGACCGTCGATCTCCACCGCCGACGCGATGACATCGAGGGTGCACACTCCGACGACGTCGATGCCGAGAGCCATCGCCATCGTCGTAGCGGTGGCGAGACCGATGCGAACGCCCGTGAACGGTCCAGGCCCGACCCCGACGGCGATCCGCGTCAACGCGTTCGGCGACACCGCGGCGTCGGCAAGCACCTGCGCGATGACGGGGGCCAGCAGCTCCCCGTGACGCAGGCGGTCCTCCAGGGTCGACTCGGCCACGACCGCCGTACCGTCGAGGACGGCGACGGTGACGGCATCGGTGCCGGTGTCCAGAGCTAGCAGCATGGCGCCGCCAGCCTAGGGCGACGAACGGTGAGCGTGCGCAACGTGACTGGCGACGACCTCGCCCAGCGCGACTCCCGTCCAGCGAGGTCCAAGCGCCTCGATCGTGATCGTGCGAGGCTCGTCCTCCCCGTGCAGCGGGCCACTGCCGCGTTGTCGGCTCAAGTGAACTCGCAACCGGTTCGCGGACAGGGCGTCAGCGATCCCGTCTCCCCACTCGACCACGGTCACGGCCACCTCGAGGGTCTCGTCGAGGTCCAGGTCGTCGAGCTCGGCGCCCCCCCCTAGTCGGTAGGCGTCGACGTGGACGAGCGCGGGGCCCTCGGTCATAGAGGGGTGCACCCGCGAGATCACGAAGGTCGGCGACGTCACGTCTCCGCGGACCCCGAGTCCGGCGCCGATGCCTTGCGCAAGGGTGGTCTTGCCCGCGCCGAGGTCGCCGACGAGCACCACGATGTCGCCCGCTGCGAGCACTCCCGCCAGCCGCCGACCGACCTCTCGGGTCTCGTCGGCGCCGGCCGCTCGGATCTCGAGCCTCGGCACGGGGTGCGCGCTCGAGCCGCGGCGGGTCATGCCGTCTGCACGGTCTTGAGCAGCAGCGCGATCTCGTCGCTCACGAGGTCGTGGCGCTCCAGCATCACCAGGTGTCCGGCGTCTGCGACCTCGACGAGACGCGACCCCGCCACGGCCAGTGCCATTCGCCGGCTCAGCCGGACCGGGGTGAGCGGGTCCTTGTCGCCGCAGATGATCGTCGTGGGTGGCCAGGTCCCGGCCACCAGCACGTCGGCCTTGTCGAGCCTCGCGAACTCGGGATAGAAGCTGGCCAGCACGTCGACCGGTGTCGACGACAGCATCTCGTCGGTGAAGTCGACAAGCTCTTGGGGCACCGGTCCCCCGAAGGCGAGCCGTTGGGTGATCGCGAACGCGTACGCCGACCCGAAGCGCCTGCCGCGCTCGACGAGCTTCGGTGCCCGCGCCAGGGCGCTCAGGAGCGAAGGAGAGGCGTCGTTGATCGCTCGGGCGAGGCCACGCGGGAGGCCGAACGTGACATCGCCCATGCCGTCGGCGCAGGTGGAGACGAGGGTGACGCCCGCTACCCGATGTCTGAGCCACTCCGGGTGTCGCTGCGCCACGGCGAGGATCGTCATCCCTCCCATGGAATGGCCGACCAGCACGACCGGTCCGGTGGGCGCCAGCGTCTCGACCACGCGCTCCAGGTCGTCCCCGAGCCGGTCGATCGTGCAGTTCTCCGCCCGCGAGCGGCCCGACCGGCCGTGCGAGCGCTGGTCGTAGAGCACCAGTCGGTAGTCGCCGCGCAGGGCGAGTCGCTGGAAGTGCCATCCGTCCAGGGTGAGCCCGAAGCCATGGACGAACACGACGGTCGGGACGCCGGCCGCTTGGTCGGAGATGGGCTCGTCTACCTCGGCGTGGAGTGCGAGCCCGTCGCCGGTCAGGACCGGGTGGAGGTCGCCACGCAACGAGCCGAGGGGCACGTCGGCCTCCGATCTGCGTGTCGCCACGATGCGGCGCTGGGCGAGCACGCCGGCAGCGGTGCCGGCCACGATCACCCCGGCGGTGGCGCCGGCCAGGCCGACGTACCTGCGGAGCGCCGAGCCGCTCACGTCAGCTCTCCGACGTAGCGCCGTGGCACGCGGGACCCGATGCGGGTGACGATCTCGTAGCCGATCGTGTCGGAGGCGGCCGCCCAGTCGTGGGCCGTCGGCTCGCCTCGGGTCGCGTCACCGATCAGCACCGCGAGGTCACCGGCGTCGGCCTCGTGGTCGCCGATGTCGACGACGAGCTGGTCCATGCAGACCCGGCCGGCGATCGTGAAGACCTCGCCGTTGACGTAGACCGGCCCGCGGTTCGACGCGTGGCGAGGGATGCCGTCGCCGTACCCGAGAGGCACGAGCGCGAGCGTGGTCCCCGAAGCCGTCGTGTAGGCGTGACCGTAGGACACGCCCTGCCCGGCGTGGACCCGTTTGACCATCGCGAGGCGTGCCTGGAGGCGCATCGCGGGCCGCAGCGGGACCGGGGTCGAGCCGTCGGCGAAGGGCGAGACGCCGTAGAGGGAGATGCCGGGTCGCACCATCGTGAACCACGCCTCAGGAATCGCGAGCACGGCGCCCGAGTTCGCCAGGTGCAGGTGTCGCGGCTCCAGCCCGGCGCCGATAGCGTGCTCGACCCCGGCCCGAAACGTTGTGAGCTGCGCTCCGACGGAGGGGTGCTCGGGCTCGTCCGAGCACGCGAAGTGTGACCAGACACCTGTGACATCGACCTGCCCCGCGTCCTCCGCGGCCCTCGCTGCCTCGACCAGCGCCGGCCACGTGTCGAGGTGCGCCCCGCCACGACCCAGACCCGAGTCGAGCTTGAGCTGCACCGCGGCGCGGGTCCCGGTCGTCCTGGCCGCCGTGCGGATCTCGTCGAGCTGGGCGACGGAGTACGCCGACACCTCGACGCCGGCCCCCAGCGCCGCGTCGTACCGCTCGCCGGGAACCGCGAGCCAGGAGAGCACCGGGCCCCGGTCGCCAGCAGCGCGCAGCGCAAGCGCCTCGTCGAGAAGCGCGACGCCCAGCCACCCGGCGCCGCCGGCGCGGGCCGCCCGAGCCGCCTCGACCATGCCGTGCCCGTAGCCGTCGGCCTTGACCACGGCCATCACGTCGCGGTCCTCGACGTGGGCGCGTAGCGCGGCCGTGTTCGCGGCGATCGCGTCGAGGTCGATCACCGCCTCGGCGCGCACCGCCTCGGGAGGCGCAGCCTGATTGATTGGCATCGCCTCCCATTCTCGCAAGCCGCCGGCTCCGTCATGAGCGGGACACCAGCGCGCGCCAGGACGTCCGGCCACCCGAGCGCAATTCGCTCCCACCACCCGGACGCTACGGATGTCCGTCGGGCGCACCGAGCTCCCTCAGGATCCGTCAGGCGCTAGCGGTGGGCTAGCAGAGCTCGGACGGGCGGGACGGGCGCAGGGAGCTGGTGATCGCGACGGGCCCGGCCTGCGGCGCGTTGACCTCGGTCCAGCCGTAAGCGTCGGCCAGACAGGCGTCACCGCTCGCCACCAGCCAGCGGTTGTAGTTGACGCGCAACAGGGCCGTACCGGGTCGGCTGAAGGACAGCTTGATCGTGCCGTCGTTGGCGCGGGCGACGCTCGCGGGACCGTCGACGAGACCCGGCGAGCCGACGACCCGGTAGAGCTGCCAGTGCTCGTCTCCCCAGATCTGTGACAGCGACCCCACGCCGGTCTGGTTCGCGGCCGTGTGCACGGCGCGGCGCTCGGCCTCGCCGAGCCACGAGACCTCGCTGGGCAGCGCGACGTACGCGACGCCGTTGTCCACGAGCCAGCGCTCGTAGGCCGCCGCGCTCGGGGCCTTGTTCTTGAAGAACAGCGGGTTCTGCGCCGTGTCCTGTTGACGCAGCCAGCCGCGCGCCAGCAGGTGCTTATCGGCCACGTAGACGGACTCCCAGTAGTTGGGAGTCATCACGACCTCGATCTTGCCGGTGTGCGGCAGGGTGGCGAGCTTGGCGTTCAGCGCGGCATAGTACGCCGGATAGTTGGCCGGGTCCCCCCCGTCGTCGAGGGCGCTCACTACGAGGGGCGGATTCAGCGCCGCGACGACGGCGGCGGTGGCCAGCATGACCCAGCGGGGGCGCTCGGTCATGCCCGCGATCAGCGGGAGCGCGAACATCACCGGCAGCCGGATCGCATTCGCCCCGACAGGGGTGTGGACGAAGTAGGCGAGCACGATCCCTCCGGCAGCCAGGACAGCGCCGGTCCTGACCGTCCGGGAGGTGACCATGGCGGCCACCGCGAGGCTGGTCAGGACCCCGGTGATGGCATCCGCTGGGGTCATCTGCATCCAGCCGCCCGCGCCGAACACGAGCCCGATCACGAGCATGGGGGTCACCGTGGCGCAGCTGAGCAGGATGCCCTGCCGAACCCGGTTCGTCACAAGCAGGGCGACGCCACAGAGCAGGAGGAACAGGCCGGCCACCGGGCTCGAGCCGGCACACAGCACCGCGAGCGCCGCCGCCAGCGGGTAGGCGACCCGTTTGCTCTGAGACCCGAGGGCCAGCAGGCACGCCAGTCCGAACGCAATGCCGATCGCGAACGCGATCCGCCCGCTGACCAGGTTGGCGAAGATGCAGAAGGCGCCCACCAGGCTGCCCGCCAGCGGATGAGCGACCCGAGCGCGCCGCAGCACGGTGGCGAAGCAGCAGGACGCGACGAACGCGGCGAGGGCGCCCGCCGGCCGGGCGCCCAGCACGGCCATCAGGTACTGGCTGACCAGGCTGTACCCGAACTGGTTCGTGCCACCGAACCAGGAGAAGTCGATCGGCGCGAAGGCGTGCCGTGAGGCGAAGTCGGCCCGCGCGACGGCCGCGGAGAGGTCGGTCCCGGACAGCGGCAGGGCGAGGAAGGCTATGACCAGGACCGCCGACGCGGCGAACGCGATCCAGAGGTGGTGACGAGGGTCGCGGGAGTCCCCGGACGCGTCTTCCAGCGTCTGCCACGTGGATACCCCACCAGTCACCGACACCCCGGGAGGTTACCAGATGGCGCCGCCGAACCCCTTACCACTCTTTCGGCTCCGCGACAATGACGGTCCGGCAACCGTGCCGGACCGTGACCTACGAGGCAGCGGACGCCAACGTCTCGAGGAGGTCGGACGCACAGATCGGCCGGTGCTCGGAGGCGAGGGTCGCTGCCGCACCATGCACGTAGGCGCCAACGGAGGCCGCGTCGTACGGCGAGAGCCCGGCCGCGAGAAGCGCACCGATAAGCCCCGCCAGCACGTCGCCGGCGCCCGCAGTCGCGAGCCACGGAGCTCCTGTGGTGTTCACCCGCACGCGTCCATCCGGTGCGGCGACCACTGAGCGCGCGCCCTTGAGCAGCACGACCGCGTCCCATCGGCGGGCGGCCGCGCCCGCGGCATCGAGCATCCGGGACTCGACGTCCTCGCGGGACCTGCCGAGCAACAGCGCCAGCTCGCCTGCGTGCGGCGTCAGGACCACGGGACCGTCGCACCGCTTTGGCAGCTGGGCAAGGGCGTCCGCATCGATCACAGTAGGCAGCTGCTGGCCGAGGACCTCCGGGACGACGGCCGCCGCATCACCTCCCAGACCCGAGCCGACGACCCAGGCCTGCACACGGCCGTCGCCGATCACGACCTCGGGAAAGCGCTCCCGCACGAGGTCGGCGCTGGCGCCGACATAGCGCACCATGCCCGCGAGGCCGCACCGCACAGCGGCCCCGGTGGCGAGCACTCCGGCGCCGGTGTACTGGGACGACCCGGCGCGCACGCCCACCACTCCCCGCGAGTACTTGTGCGCCGCTCGGTCCGGGCGCGGCAGCAGCCGTCGTACGTCGCTCACCTGCAGCGCCTCGACCGCGGGGGCGCCGAGGAATGGCGCGAGGCCGATGTCGACAAGCTCGACCGCACCCGCCGCGGCTGCCGACGGGTCGACCAGCAGGCCGACCTTGTGCGTGCCGAACGTCACAGTCAGGGCCGCCTCCACGCAGCCACCCGCCAGCTCCCCGGTGTCGACTCCGATGCCGCTCGGGACGTCGACCGCCACGACCGGAGCCGCAAGTCCTTCTTCAAGGACACGGGCCGCGGTGTCGCGAAGCCCGCCGCGTCCACCGATGCCGACGATGCCGTCGAGCACCAGGTCGAGCCGCTTCGGCACCGACTCGACGACGACTCCGCCTGCCGAGCGGAGGCCGGCCAGCCCTTCCTGGTGGAGCGTGTCGGCGACTGCGAGCACCGACACCCTGGCACCGCGACGTGCCAGCCGGGCACCGGCGAAGAGCGCGTCGCCCCCGTTGGCGCCCGAGCCGGCGAGCACCAGGACCTCGGCCCCGTAGACGCCGCCCAGGAAGTCGGCACACGCAGCGGCGAGCCCGGCAGCGGCTCGCTGCATGAGGGTGCCAGCCGGCAGCGTCGCCATGAGTGCGGACTCGGCCGCACGCACCTGGCTCACCGGGTGGGCGTAGCGGGCCATCCGTCAGCCCTCCAGGATGACGACGGCCGAGGCGATCCCGGCGTCGTGCGACAACGAGACGTGTGACCGGACGACGCCCAGCTCCTCGGCGCGGGCGGCGACCGTGCCGCTGAGGACGAGAGAGGGGCGGCCCGCAGGGTCGGTCCGGACCTCCGCGTCGACCCAGTGCAGACCCGCCGGCGCGCCGAGTGCCTTGGCCAGCGCCTCCTTGGCGGCGAAGCGGGCTGCCAGCGAGGCCGGAGGACGCGTCCGCTCGTCGGCGGTGAAGAGCCGGGCTCGCAGCGCCGGCGTCCGCTCGAGTGTCGACGCGAAGCGCGCGACGTCGACCACGTCGATCCCGACGCCCAGAACCATCTACTCGCCACTCACTCGACGGTGACCGACTTGGCGAGGTTCCGTGGCTGGTCGACGTCGTGGCCCCGCGCCGTCGCCATCTCGCAGGCGAAGACCTGCAGCGGCACCGTGGCCACCAGCGGCTGCAGCAACGTCGGCACCCGCGGCAGGATGACGAGGTCGTCGGCATAGGCCGCCACCGCGTGGTCGCCCGCCTCCGCGAGCACGATCGTGCGCGCACCGCGCGCCCGGACCTCTGCGATGTTGCTGACGACCTTGTCGTGCAGCACCTTCCGACCGCGTGGAGGCACCACGACGAAGACCGGAAGACCCTTCTCCACAAGGGCTATCGGGCCGTGCTTCAGCTCGCCGGCCGCGAAGCCCTCCGCATGCATGTAGGCCAGCTCCTTGAGCTTCAGGGCGCCCTCCAGGGCCACCGGGTATCCCACGTGACGGCCGAGGAACAACACCGACCTGGCGCCGGCAAGCTCCCTCGCCAGCGCGCGTACCGGCTCGACCGTCCGGAGAACCTCGCTGATCGTATCCGGCACCCGCTCGAGCTGGGCGTACGTCGCGGCGATCTCGTCGCCGTACTTCGTGCCGCGGACCTGAGCGAGATAGAGGCCGATCAGGTGACACGCGACGATCTGCGTCAAGAACGCCTTCGTCGATGCCACCGCGATCTCCGGACCGGCGTGGGTGTAGACGACGGCGTCGGACTCGCGCGGGATCGTGGACCCGTTGGTGTTGGAGATCGCGAGCACCCTCGCGCGTTGCTGGCGCGCGTGACGCAGCGCCATCAGCGTGTCCATCGTCTCGCCGCTCTGGCTGATCGCGATCACCATCGTGTCGCGGTCGATGATGGGGTCCCGGTAGCGGAACTCTGAGGCGAGCTCGACCTCACACGGGATGCGGGTCCAGTGCTCGATCGTGTACTTCGCCAGCAGGCCAGCGTGGAACGCCGTACCGCAGGCCACGATGATGATCTTGTCGATCGCCCGGAGCTCCTCGTCGGACAGCCGCATCTCGTCGAGCTGGAGACGCCCGTCGCGGCTGAACCTGCCGAGCAGCGTGTCGGCAACCGCTCGCGGCTGCTCGGCGATCTCCTTGAGCATGAAGTAGTCGTATCCTGCCTTCTCCGCCGCGGCGATGTCCCAGTCGACGTGGAAGCGCCGGCCCGATGCGGGGTTGCCGACGAAGTCCGTGACCGAGACGGCATCTCTCGTGATCGTGACGATCTGGTCCTGGCCGAGCTCCATCGCCTCTCGGGTGTGGTCGATGAAGGCCGCGACGTCCGAGGCAAGGAAGTTCTCGCCGTCGCCGAGCCCCACCACCAAGGGCGAGTTGCGGCGAGCTGCCACCACGGTGTCGTCGGAGTCGCGGCATGCCGCCACCAGCGTGAACGCGCCGTCGAGACGGCGGCAGACGGCCTGCATGGCCGTCGTCAGGTCCTTGCCCTTGGCCATCTCGACCTCGAGCAGCTGAGCGGCAACCTCCGTGTCGGTCTCCGAGCTCATCTCACGACCCTTGGACTCGAGCTCGGCCCGCAGCCCGGCGAAGTTCTCGATGATGCCGTTGTGGACGACGGCCACCCGGCCCTCCGCGCCGAGGTGCGGATGAGAGTTCCTGTCGTTGGGCGCGCCATGGGTGGCCCAGCGGGTATGGCCGATGCCGGTCGTGGCCGGGGGCGGTTCACCACCCGGCAGCGCTTCCTTGAGCGCGAGCTCGAGGCAGGCGAGCTTGCCGGCCCGCTTCTCCGTGAAGAGCTCGCCGTCGGCGACGAGGGCGACACCCGCGGAGTCGTAGCCTCGGTACTCCAGGCGCCGCAGGCCCTCCATGACGACCTCGAGGGCCGGTTTGGCGCCGACGTAGCCCACGATCCCGCACACGCCGGTGAGCCTACCCACCACGACGGCTTCTGTCTGTCCCGCAAGGCCCGTGCCGCTCCGACCCAGGCACCGCGGAGCCCGCTCCCGTGCGCGTCGGGCGAGGTCAGCCGACGTCCCTCTCGGAAGACCCGCGGTCGAGCATGAGGAGAGGCGGGTGCGGGCACCGGGCGAGCGGGGCGTCACATCCCGTCCCCACGGCGGCGCCTGATGCCGCAACCCGGCACAATGTCGGCCATGCCCGCCGAAGAGCTCTCGCCGTACGTCGAGCTCGACCGATCGGCATGGGCAGCACTCGCGGACGCGATGCCGCTCCCGCTGTCGGCCGCCGAGGTGGAACGGCTTCGCGGTCTCGGCGAGGAGCTCGACCTCGACGAGGTGTCCGACGTGTACCTGCCGATCTCGCGACTGCTGAGTCTCTACGTCCGCCACGTCGGGGCGCTGTACCGAGAGACCGAGCTGTTTCTCGGCGCCCGCCGGCCCGAGCGGACGCCGTTCGTCATCGGCATCGCCGGGTCTGTCGCGGTCGGCAAGTCGACAACGGCTCGGCTGCTGCGGGAGCTGCTCGCGCACTGGCCCGAGCACCCCAACGTCGCCCTGGTGACCACCGACGGATTCCTTCACCCGAACGCCGAGCTCGAGCGGCGCGGGCTGCTGAACCGCAAGGGTTTCCCGGAGTCCTACGACAGAAAGGCTCTCCTGCGCTTCGTGATCGACATCAAGTCCGGCAAGGACCGGGTCGAGGCGCCCGTCTACTCCCATCTCGAGTACGACGTGCTGCCCGACGAGCGGTTCGTCGTCGAGCGCCCCGACATCATCGTGATCGAGGGGCTGAACGTCCTGCAGCCGGCGCGGGTCTCCTCCGACGGCCGCGTCAGCCTGGCGGTGCGCGACTTCTTCGACTTCTCCGTGTATGTGGACGCGGCGACGCAAGACATCAGGCACTGGTACACGCAGCGTTTCCTGCGGCTTCGCGAGACCTCGTTCCGCGACCCGGCCTCGTACTTCCGGCGCTATGCCCACCTGTCGGAGGACGAGGCGGTCTCGCAGGCGGAGTCGATCTGGGACGAGATCAACGGCCCCAACCTGGTGGACAACATCGCTCCCACCCGCAGCCGCGCCACGCTGGTGCTCCGCAAGGACCGCGACCACTCCGTCCGCTACGTGCGCCTGCGCAAACTCTGACCCTTCCCAATGACCTCACCATCCGTTCACCTTCGGCAGCAGGATCGTGAAGCGCGTTCCGCCGCCGCTCTGGTCGACAACCAGGCGCCCACGCTCGGCCTCAGCGAGCGACCGTGCAAGCGACAGCCCGAGCCGCCCGTCCTCGGCAACCCCGATCGCGGGTGCCACACCTTGGTCCGCGACATCGACGGCGACGGCACCATGGCTCTCGCGCGCATGCAGAGTCACGGTCCCTCGGCCATGGCGAACCGCGTTGTCGACGAGCACATGCATGATCTGCCGGGCGGCCGGCAGCGAAGCAGCCACCTTCAGGGGTTGGTCGATGACAACGCGGAGCGGGCGATCATCGGCCGCCAACGGTCCCTGCCAGACGTCGCGACAATGGTTGAGGAGCTCCTCGACATCGAAGCTCCCGGACTCGTGTTCTCGGCGCGAGAGCCGCAGGACGTCGTCGATCGTTCGGGACAGCACCTCGGCTGACACCATCGCGGAGGCGGCGGCGTCACGCAACCCGCTACCGCCGCGCTCCAGTCCTGACTCGAGCTCGAGCTGCAACCGGGTCAGGGGAGTGCGGAGCTGGTGGGAGGCGTAGGTCGAGAACGAGCGCTCGCGCTCGATCATCGCCGCCAACCGCTCGGCGGTGCGGTTCAAGGAGGTGCCGGCAGTGTCGATCTCCCCCACTCCGCTCGGGACGCTTCGCGCGGAGAAGTCGCCGGCACCGAGCTCGCCGGCGGCGCGGGCCAGATCCTGAAGGGGTACGACGAGGCGGCGGCTCTGCCAGGCTGCGAAGGCCGCGGCACACAGGGCCGCTACGACACACCCAACGAGAAGCACCACGCCCCATCGAAGCGCCCGCCAGAGCACCGCCGACTCGGGAGACGCGACGCGCACGACGGCGATCACCTGCTCGCCTCGGGTGACCGGCACCGCCTCGACCAGGTGGTCCCGCTCGTTCGTGCCTACCACTGATCCCGATGTGGCGGCGCTCGTCCCAGCTCCCAGCTTGCTCGGCCCGCGCCCGGCTATCCGGTGACCGTGCTCGTCGTACACGCCGATGTCGACACCGGGCTCGGTAGCCGGCAGCTCGATGGGGTCTCCGGTCCGGTATTGGGGTGACACGGTGAGAGCTGCCCGGAGCGCGACCTGCTCGAGCTCATCGCGCTCGTCGCTGGTGACGATGTGACTCACGGCAAACGCGAGGGGGATGCCGAGCACGGTCACGGCAAGCACCACGGAGGTCACCGCGACCCACAGGATTCGCCGACGCACGTGAGAACTCCTAGGTCGTTCTTGCCGTCCTCTTGTCCCGGGCTGGCCTTTCGTTGTCCGTTCACTTCATACCGTGGGAAACGCCGCTCTAGGAAAGGACAGTCATGATCGCAGGTCGAAAGGTCCTCGGGGCAGGGGGATGCGTCGTGCTGCTCGCCACCGTGGGCGCGTGCAGCCAACCGGGCAGCACCGCAACAGCGCCCCCGACCAGCAGCGGCACCACTCCGTCACATCCGGCTCAGACACGTACGACGCCCACTCCGAGACCTCCGAGCAGCAGTCCCCCGTCCCATGCGCCGGCCACCGAGTTCCATCCGCCCGGTGACATCCCAGACAACCAGGTCTTCGTCGACTACCGGGTCCCCGACAGCACCGTGCAAATCAAGGTGCTTGACGGCTGGGCGCGTTCGTCCGCGGGTGCCAAGACCTTCACCAGCTCCTTCAACAGCATCTCGATCCAGGTGGCCAAGCAGCAGAAGCCCCCCACTGTGGCGTCGGCGGTGAGGGTCGACGTCCCGCAGATCAAGAGCAGCGTCGCGCAGTTCGCGCCCGGCCGGGTGACCACGATCCAGCGCCAGGGGGACAACGATCCTGATCACCTACCGCCAAGACTCCGCAGCCGACGCTGTGACGGGGAAGGTGGTTCGAGACGCCGT
>JBBJMF010000085.1:0-12807 GCA_037719575.1 Nocardioidaceae bacterium | reverse complement strand
GGTGGCCTCGAGCGCCTCGGTTGCGACCTCCGTGGGCTCCGCTCGGAGCCCGACTACGTCGCTGCGGTCGCTGAGTAGGCGGGTCGGCGCCCGGACCTGGACTGGGTCACCGGTGCCGGCTGGCTGCTCGCGACGTTCCCGGCCGGGCTTCCTCGTCGGGAGCCGCTGGACGCCATCGTACCCAACCGACCCGTCATGCTGATCAACCGCGACCATCACGGGGCGTGGGTGAACGGGACGGCGCTGAGGCTGGCCGGCATCTCCACCGACACCCCGCACCCCGCCGGCGGACGGATCGAACGGGACCAGGACGGCTCGCCGACCGGCATGCTGCACGAGGCGGCCATGGACCTGGTGGGACACCTGGTCCCCGAGCCGACCCAGACCGAGCAGGTCGATGGCCTGCTGGAGGCACAGGCCTACTGCACTCACTCGAGTTGACGGCATGGCAGGACGCGATCCTCGGCACCTATGCCAACATCGTCGACGCGTCCAGCGCCTACGCGGCCTGCGTCGCCGATGGCACGCTGACCGCCAGGGTGGTAGGTGCTCTCTGGTGGGACCGGAACCGAGGCGCGGAGCAGGTCGAGGAGCTCGTCGAACGGCGGTCGACGTGGACGAACGGACGGTTCCGGCCCTCGAGTGTGAAGATCATGCAGGACGGCACCGTCGAGAACTCCACGGCTGGGATGTTGACGCCCTATCTCGACAGCCGGGGCAGCCGACCGGCAACACCGGTCAGTCACTTGTCGACCCCGCCGCTCTGGCGGAGTACGTCGCCGCCCTCGAGGCAGCGCGGTTCCAGGTGCATGTGCACGCGATCGGAGACCGCGTGGTGCGCGAGGCTCTTGACGCGTTCGAGGCCTCGCTGACGACCAACGGGCCCGGCGACAACCGGCATCACATCGCCCACATCCAGCTCATCCACCCGCACGACATCGGCCGGTTCGCCGAACTCGGGGTGGCGGCGAACATGCAGGCTCTCTGGGCAGTCCACGAGGACCAGATGGACGAGCTCACGCTGCCGCTCCTGGACCCCGAACGCGTGAGCCGGCAGTACCCTTTCGGCTCGCTGGAGCGCAGCGGCGCGACGCTCGTCGCGGGCAGCGACTGGCCGGTGAGCAGTCCCAGCCCCTGTGGGGCATCCGCGCCGCGGTGAACCGCCAGCTGCCACCGGCCGCCGGGGGGTGCGCGAGCTTCCTGGCGGCGGAGGCGCTGGATGTCGAGACCGCTCTCCGCGCCTACACGGCGTGGTCGGCACGTGAACCATCTCGACGAGACCGGGACCATCCGAGTGGGCGCGCTCGCGGACCTCGCCGTGCTCGACACGGACATCGTCAGCTGCCCGCCGTCCGAGATCGGCCAGGCGAGCGTTGTCTCGACGTACGTCGAGGGTGTCGAGGTCTTCGCGAGCTAGTGATCGCGGTCGACCGTGCGACCGTACTCCTCACATGGACTGCCGGCTAGCCTCGGGACATGATCTTGTCGGGCGGAGTGTCGCCACGCGGAATGTGGGCGCTCGTCGCGTTGTTCACGGTCAGCGGCGCCCTGCATCGTGCGACCCCACCCCTTCGAGGCGATCGTGCCTCGAAGACTGCCGACAAGCGCCACCTGGTCTACGGGAGTGGAGCGCTCGAGCTGGTGCGCGGCCGGCCTCGCCGTGCCCCGGACCAGGCGGCCGGCAGGTCTGGCCAGTGCGTGCCTGCTGGTCGCCGTGTTCCCCGCGAACCTGCGGATGACGGCGGACATCATCGGCCGCCGATCGCCGGCCGTGCAGGTGTTCGCCATTGTCCGGCTGCCCTGCAGCTCCCGATGATCCGCCCGCTTGGCGGGCCTGGCGCTCTCGACCGGATCGAAATGGCCTCTCAACCGGATCGGAGTGACCCCTCAGCCGGACCGAAATGGCCTCTACCCTGGGGGGCCGCGGCGGGCGCGGACGACGGTGTCGAGGGCGACGCCTTCGGGGGTCGGGCGCTCCACCGTCGCGACCTCGACCGTGAGCCCGGCCGACGCCGACAGCAGGGTCCGCATCCGGTGCGGGCTGTACAGCAGGTCGAGGTCCTGTGGCCCGGAGACTCCCTCGGCCAGGTTGCGCTCGTCGTGGCCGAGGATCACCAGGTGGCCTGCGGGTCGCAGGGCCGCCGCCGCTCGAAGCAGCATCTCGTCCCGCTCACGAGGCGGAAGGTGGACATAGCTCGCCAGCGCCAGGTCGATACTGCCTGCGCGGAGCGCAGCGCGCTCACGTCCTGGACCTTCCACGTGAGTCGTAGGGCAGGCATCGGTGGTTGCTGGAGAGGTCATCGGCACGCCCGCTCGATGGCGACGGAGGAGAAGTCGACGCCGGTCACGCGCCAGCCGAGCGTCGCCAGCCAGACGGCGTTGCGGCCCTCGCCGCAGGCCAGGTCGAGTGCGTCACCGATGGGAGCCGCTCGCACTGCTGGCGAACGAAGCGGTTGGGCTCCGCCCCCACTTCAGCTCGTGGGCCTGGTATTGCTGGTCCCAGGCCGCGGCATCCATGGGCCGAGGCTACTCGCGGCTCCCGATCCGGCGGCGGACGGCGGAGCGCGGAGTAATCTGGAGACATGCAGCCCACCATTCCCAGCCCGGGGCTCGACCTCGAGTATCCGCGGTCTCTCGGTGTCTACGACCGCTACGAGCAGGCCCAGCAGGTTGTCGACTATCTGTCGGACAACGAGTTCGCCGTCCAGAACCTCGCGATCGTGGGGACCGAGCTGCGCACGGTCGAGCGCATCGCCGGCCCTCACCCGCGGCAAGGTGGCTGCCGCCAGCGCCGCGTCCGGGGTGTGGATGGGGTTGTTCATCGGGGTGGCGTTCGCCCTCTTCGGCGGGGCAACCCGCTTGGTTTCATCATCACGCTGGTGGTGCTGGGCGGCGTCTTCGGTGCGGTCTGGAGCCAGGTGGGCTTCTCGGCGCTGACCCGAGGCGGCACCCGCGACTTCGCGTCGGTGAGCCAGGTGGTGGCGACGAAGTACGAGGTGCTCGTGGAACACAAGGTCGCCGAGACGGCGCGCGAGCTGGTCGCGAAGATGCCCGGCCAGACGGCTCAGGCCCTCTGACCTCCCGGCAGGAGAATCGCCGGTGATACGCAGGAGCATGGATGGCGACGATGCTCGACCCGCAGGTCGACGCGGTGCGTCTGATGGCCGACGCCACGGCCGAGTGGATCGCACCTCGGTGGCTCCCCGCAAGGGACGCCGGGCTCACTGGTGGCCCAGCGTTCCTGGGACGACTACTCGGTCGGCCGGGCCGACGCCATGGCACACCTGGGTGCCCTCGACCTGGTGTATGCCGGCGTGATCGAGGGCACCGCGCGGGCATCGACACCACCGAGGAACCGGACCCGGTCACGGAGGACATGCTCATCGGCCAGTCAGCCGAGCTGGAGCTTTCCACTGGTTCGTGCGGGCGCACCTGGAGAACTCGGGGGCGAGCTCTCCACCCGCGGCGCGACCAACGAGACGTCGGCTGCGCGCCAGGCCGGCAAGGGCGTTGAGGCTGGTCACACCGCCCGGTCGAAGTCGCGCTGTCGCAGCGCCTCGTGGACCGCCACTGCTGCGGTGTTGGACAGGTTCAGCGACCGGAGGCCGGGCAACATCGGCACCCGCACCGTCTCGGTGATGTGCGGGTCGGCAATACGTCGCTCGGCAGGCCTGTCGACTCGCGGCCGAACAGCAGCACGTCACCCGGCAGGTAGTCGACGTCTGTGTACCGGGTCGAGCCGGTGGCGCTGAAGGCGAAGACGCGCTGCCCGGCAGCCGCTCCCATGCCGCGGCGAGGTCGTCGTACACGCTCACCGACGCGAGGTCGTGGTGTCGAGACCGGCCCGGCGGAGCTTCGCGTCGGAGAGGTCGAATCCGAGCGGTCTCACGAGGTGGAGCGTGCAGCCGGTCGCCGCGACGAGCCGGATGGCGTTTCCGGTGTTGGGCGGGATCTCGGGCTGGTGGAACATCACGGAACACCCGCCGATGGTCTCACGCCGGCCCGTCCCCGAGGGTCTCGTGCCGCAGCAGCAGGACCAGGCCGCCGAGGAAGGCGAGGGCGGCGGCGACCACGATCTGGCTGCCGCCGCCATGCAGGTGGTCGAGGCCGAGGGCGAGGACGTAGGCAAGGCCTGTGACACTCATGACGACGACGAAGCGCCCGAGCCAGCGCAGCAGCACCGTCGAGCCGAGTGCGGCACCGGGGGGTGCGGTGCTGCGCAGCGCGACGGCGGCGTGGATGGTCATCATCAGGAGCGCCAGGACCAGGCTCCACGCGGTGAGGACACGCGGCGTCGAGGAGAGCCACAGGAGCGCGACGATGCCGAGAGCCGCCAGTGCGCCCATCGAGTCACGACCCACAGCCACCAGGACCACGGCCACGATGATCCCGGGGACCGTCACCGCACGGATGTCTCCGGCCATGGCCAACAGCGGCAGGATCAGCACGGTGGCGCCCACCGCCACCATGAGCAGCGCGGGGTGGTCTCGGGGCGGTTCGACGTAGCCGGAGCTCATCGTCGGGCCATCCGCGGCGCGGCACTGCGTCTGCCGAGGTCGCGCAGAACCATGTCGAGACTCCCCGGCCCGCTCCATGTCACGACCGGGACACCCCGCCGGGCGAGCTCGCGGAGCTCGGTGGCCCGCTCAAGACGCCGGATCCGCCACGCGACAGTCAGCGCCGGGTCGTCGATGCCGCCGATGCTCCCGGGGAGGGTGTCGACCACGATGACCGAGGTGCCCCGGGCCGCCATCGTCGCGGCCTGCTGGAGCGCCAGTTGGGAGACGCAGGCCGAGAGCATCACCACGAGGGTGTCCGAGCCCAGCCGGAGCGCGAGCAGCGCGCCGGAGGTGGAGTCCCGGTTGCCGACCTTGGTGTCGGCGAGCCGATGCAGCAGCTTGCGCAGGTGGGCGCGCCCCGCGGCGGGGGGTATCCGGAGCAGGCTCGGTCCGAACACGCAGAGGCCCACCCGGTCACTGTGGCGCAGGAAGTGCTCGGCCACGGCACCAGCGGCTCGAACCGTCACGTCCAGGCTGCTGGCGAAGCCGTCGATGCCCTCGCTGCGCCCCAGATCGGTGGAGGCGTCCACGAGCAGCATGATCTCGGCGTCCTCGTCTGCCCAGGTCGACGTGACATGGAGCGTCTGGCTCCGCAGCGACATCGGCCAGTGGATGCGCTTCAGCCGATCGCCCACCTGGAACGGCCGGATGGTGGCGAACTCGCTCCCCTCGCCTCTGCGTGCGGAGCGGTTGAGGCCGACCAGACCCATCGGGTGCGGCGTCGGCGCCGCGGCGTCGAAGACGGCGGGCACCGGGAGGACGGCCTGGTCGACAGGGGGGATCTGGACAGTCCCCCAGCGAAACGCTCCCCAGCTGCTGGTGGCGGACACACGGGAGCGGCCGACCGACTGGTGTCCCCAGCGGACCGCCCGCGCGAGAACCTCCAGGGTGACTCTCGGGCCGCTGTCGGGCTGGGCCGCCATCACGCAGGCGCCGCTGGCCGGCCGCAGAACCTGATGGTCGGCTCGCTCCACGATCACCGCGGCATGGTCCAGACCTCGGACGGCGTCGAGGTCGAGCTGCCAGCGCATGGCCTCGCCCTCGCGGAGGGTGGGCAGCGTGACCGGGTGGCGCAGGACGGGAGAGTCGCGAGGACGGGTCACGAGCGACCAGGCGGTGACGGTCACGAAGGGAGTCGCCACGACGGCGAGTGCGGGACTGTGGAACAGCACGGCCCCCACCAGGAGGGCCACCGCGAGCACACCGGCACGCACGTAGGCGTGCGTCGGTTTCCAGGGCGCCGCGACCTCGCTCTCAGGCACGCGCCAGCTCACCGACGGCCGGAGTCGGCACCGTTTGCAGGACATCGGCCACCACGCTCGCGCCGGACACGCTGCTCATCCAGAGCTCGGGCCGAACCGTGATCCGGTGCGCGAGCACGGCGGGCGCCACGGCCTTGACGTCCTCGGGGGTCACGTAGTCGCGCCCGTCGATCAGGGCGAACGCGCGCGACGTCAGCATAAGCGCCAGCGACCCGCGCGGCGACGACCCGACGAGCGTGTGTGCGTGGGCGCGGGTGGCGGAGGCGAGGGACACGCAGTACTCGGTGATGCTCTCCTCGACGGTGACGGTCTCGACGGCGTCCTGCATCGAGACGACGGTCGCCGCATCGGTCACCGCGTCGAGCGTCTGCTCCTCCTGGCGCCTCGCGATCCGACGGCGGAGTACGTCGCTCTCCTCGGCGGCGGTGGGGTAGCCGAACGACACCCGCATCAGGAAGCGGTCGAGCTGTGCCTCGGGGAGCGGGTAGGTCCCCTCGTACTCCACGGGGTTCGCCGTTGCGAGCACCAGGAACGGACGTGCCAGCACGAACGTCTCGCCCTCGACGGTGATCTGGCCCTCCTGCATCGCCTCCAGTAGGGCTGCCTGCGTCTTGGGCGGCGTGCGGTTGATCTCGTCCGCGAGCAACATGGCGGTGAAGAGCGGTCCCTTGCGGAACACGAACTCAGCTGTGCGCTGGTCGTAGATGAACGACCCGGTCAGGTCACCCGGCAGCAGGTCCGGGGTGAACTGTGCCCGGCGGAACTCGATCCCGAGCGTCTGGGCGAAGGAGCGGGCTGCCAAGGTCTTGCCGAGACCCGGGAAGTCCTCGAGCAGGACGTGGCCGCGCGAGAGGATGCTGCTCAGGACCAGGCTGAGCGCCGGGCGCTTGCCTACCACGGCACGCTCGACCTGGTCGAGGACCCGCCCGGTCAGCGCGCTCACGTCGGCCAGCTTGTGATGCGTCACAGGGACTCCAATCGGTCGAGCACATCGGACAGTGCGGGAGAGAACAGCATCTTCTCCGAGCCCGGTGGCGCCTCGAGGTAGGCGAAGACCTGCTCGCCGAGTATCGTCCGGGCCGCCTGAGAGTCACGGGACCGGTCGACGTCGTACTTGTCGAGCAGGATGCGGTCGGCGACTGCGTCGAGGCTGTCATGCACCGCTACCGAAGCCGCGCGCCGGTCGGAGGCGTCGCTCAGTTCCTGCGAGAGCCGGGAGAACCTCGGGTCGAAGGTGCGGTCGGGTGACGACGAGTGGTAGAGCGACCAGTCCGGAGGTTCGGCGAGCTCGATGGTGTCCGTGAGTAGCCAGACCACGGTCAGTACGGCGCATACCGCGGCGCCGTCGACAACGAGGTGCGGGGGTCTCTCGATGAAGTAGGCGAAACCGACGACGAGGCCCCAGACGAGAATAGCCGCCCCGGCTCGCGCTCTCCAGCCGCTCATCCGCCGGTCACCGGGCTCGACCGGGGGACGCCGCGGCTCAGCTGGCCCGCGAGCACCCGGACGGCCTCCATAGCCCGGCGCCGCTGTTCCTCTGTCATCTCGTGGTCGGAGAACCGGGCCTCCCGGTAGAGCCCTCCCAAGGCGGCGATCGCGGATGCGTCCAGGCCCAGGCTGCGCATGGCGCGCAGGGTGAACTCGACGGACGTCTCGGCGGGCTCTTCGACGAGCCCGGCGCGATGGGTCGCGGCCTGCAGGCTCATCCAGCACGCGACGATGGCGTTTCGTGGCGTGCCCTGGTCGAGGGCGGACAGCTGCTCCTCGGCGGCATCGGCGAGGTCGACGGACAGCAGTGACCGCCATGGCTCATCGAGGCCGGGCTCGTCGGCTGATGCTTCGGACTCGTCCTCGGCCGGAAGTCCCCGGCGGCTGAAGAGGACGAGGATCAGCAGGCTGAGCGCGTAGAGAGACAGCAGGACGGTAAGCGTCACCACCAGCCAGGTCGGAAACAGCGGGTCGTCCGTCCCGGTGGCAGGCGAGTGACGACGCGGCGAGGCTGGGCCAGGACCCGGGTCGGGTGGCCCGCCCAGCGGCTTCGGCCCCGAGAGGAAAGAGCCCGTCGAGATGGTCGCGGCGACGAGCGCCGCAACGAGCGCGGCTGCGGCGACGCCGACGATCGTGTACGTACGACGCACCATGACACGCACGCTAGGCGAGCGGCCCGGCGAACACGAGACGAGCGACGAGATCTTGTCCGGCTTGTGACGCTCGCCCTCGCCGGCCGCAGTGCCACCGTCCGCAGGTCGGGTGCTGCGGCGAGCACCGGTCAGATGCTGGGCGGGAGTTCGTTGTATCCCGGCGCCCGAGGCTGGCCCGTGAGCTCGGCGATCGCGTCCATCACGGCATCGGTGGCGATCCGGCGGGCGGCGCCGGATGGGTTCTCACCCGTCAGGGCGTCGAACGTGAGCGGCGTACCGAAGCGCACCGTGACCCGTCGCACCCGGGGGACCCGGCTGCCGACGGGCATGATCGCCTCGGTGCCGAGCAAGCCGACGGGGACGACCGGGGCGCCGGAGTGAAACGCGAGCCAGGCGACCCCTGTCCGCCCCCGGTAGAGCCTGCCGTCACGCGAACGGGTGCCCTCGGGATAGATGCCGAACACCTGTCCGGCCGTCAGCACCGCCAGGGCCGCGTCGAGTGACTCCTGCGCCGACCGGGCGGCGCTTCGGTCGACCGGGATGGCGCCGAGCGCGGTGAACAGCGCCTTTCGCGGGCGGCTGAGCGGACCCGTTCCAGCAAAGTACTCGGCCTTGGCGAGGTAGGCGACCCGGCGGGGTGCTACCAGGGGGATAACCAGGCTGTCGATGAATGACAGGTGGTTGCTGGCCAGGATGACCGGCCCCGCGGCCGGGACGTTTTCGGTCCCCTCGATGACGGGTCGGTACAGGAGCCTGGTGAGGGGTTTCAGCACCAGATGCAGGACGTAGTAGAGCATTGGCCCCATTCGTCGGACGGATGGCCTCAGCGGCGCTGCTGAGGTGGCGCGTGACGCATCCTACCGAGGCCGGCAGCCGTCGGGTGCCGACCGATCTCGACTGGCCGCAGATCCTGACCGGCGACTTCCGCTCGGGGTTACTTCTGAGTAACATGGGGGCAAGCGACTACCGGAGGAGCCAGATGAGCATCGATGTGAGCCGTCCCCCCGCAGAACAGCCGTTCGCGGAACGGCGTCCCGCAGGCGATTCGTCCGCGAAGCACACTTCCGGGCCCCAGCCGGAGGTGACCGAGCGCCAGGCGCGGGAGGTCGCCGAGGCCGCGCGGGAGACGGGGTGGAGCCGTCCTAGCTTCGCCAAGGAGCTCTACCTCGGCAGGTTCGACCTGTCGCTGATCCATCCGTACCCGACGAGCGATTCCGCCGAGAGAGCTCGAGACGACGAGTTCCTCGAGCGGCTCCGCGCCTACTGCGCCACGCTGGACGGTGCTCTCATCGAGCGCGAGGCGAAGGTTCCCGACTCCTACCTCGCCGGGTTCGCCGATCTCGGCTGTTTCGGGATGAAGATCCCGGAGGCGTACGGCGGTCTCGGGCTCTCCACGTCGTGCTACGGCCGCGGTCTGATGCTTATCGGCTCCGTCCATCCGAGCCTCGGCGCGATGATGTCCGCCCACCAATCGATCGGGGTGCCGGAGCCGGTCCGGATGTTCGGCACGGAGGAGCAGAAGCGCGAGTTCCTGCCGCGTTGCGCGGCCGGCGCGGTCACCGCGTTTTTGCTGACCGAACCCGACGTCGGGTCCGACCCGGCCCGGATGGGGTCCACGGCCACGCTCACGCCCGACGGGTCGGCGTACATCCTCGACGGCGTGAAGCTCTGGACGACGAATGGGGTCATCGCCGAGCTGGTCGTCGTCATGGCGACCGTCCCACGGAGCGAGGACAACCGGGGTGGCATCACGGCGTTCGTCGTCGACACGGACTCCACTGGGGTCACCGTCGAGAACCGCAACGCGTTCATGGGACTCAGGGGCCTGGAGAACGGCGTCACCCGGTTCCACAACGTGCGCGTCCCGGTCGAGAACCGGCTCGGCAAGGAGGGGCAGGGGCTGAAGATCGCGCTCACCACGCTGAACGCCGGCCGGCTGTCGATTCCCGCGCTCTGCGCCGGCGCGGGCAAGTGGGCACTCAAGATCACCCGTGAGTGGTCGGTTGCGCGCGTCCAGTGGGGCAAGTCGGTCGGGGAGCACGAGGCGGTTGCCGCGAAGGTCTCGTTCATCGCCGCGACGACGTTCGCTCTGGAGACGGTCTTCGACATCTCGGCCCGTCTCAACGACGTCGGGACGAAGGACATCCGGATCGAGGCCGCCCTTGCCAAGCTGTGGGCGAGCGAGATGTCCTACCGGGTCGCCGACGAGCTGGTCCAGGTGCGTGGCGGGCGGGGGTACGAGACCGCCGACTCCCTCGCGGCACGTGGGGAGCGCGCGGTCCCCGCCGAGCAGGTGCTCCGCGACCTTCGGATCAACCGGATCTTCGAGGGGTCGTCGGAGATCATGCATCTGCTCATCGCACGAGAGGCTGTCGACGCGCACCTCTCAGCGGCGGGCGCCCTCGCCTCACATGACGCCGGTCTTGGCGCCAAGGCTCGGGCGGCCGTCAAGGCCACCGGGTTCTACGCCGGGTGGCTGCCCCAGCTGGTGACCGGCAAGGGCAGCGTTCCCAACGGGTTCACGGAGTTCGGCGATCTGGCGAGACACCTGCGCTTCGTCGAGCGGTCGTCACGCAAGCTCGCCAGGCAGACGTTCTACGGGATGGGGAGATGGCAGGCCGGGCTCGAGTACCGGCAGGCGTTCCTTGCCCGCATCGTCGACATCGGCGCCGAGCTCTTCGCCATGGCTGCCGTGTGCAGCCGGGCAGAGGGGATGCGCCGGGCAGACGATCCCATCGCGCCGTCCGCGGTGAGGCTTGCCTCGGTGTTCTGCGAACAGTCCCGGCACCGGGTAGAGCAGCTGTTCGGCGCGCTGTGGAGCAACAGCGACTCGGAGGACCGGGCGTTGTCACGTACGGTTCTGGCCGGCGACGTCTCGTGGCTGGAGGCCGGCGTCATCGACGCCTCCGAGGGCACCGGGCCGTGGATCGCCACCTGGGAGCCCGGGCCGTCGACCCGGGAGAACGTCCGGCGTCGCTACCGCTGACCAGGCGAGTGAGTGGATGGGGCCACGCGCAGGAACGGCAGCATCGCGCCGTCAGGCGCGGTGCTGCCGTCGGTCTGCCGACGCTCGGCCGGGTCAGCCCCCGGCGAGGCGCTCGTCTACCCGCCGCATGCGGTTGGTGAGACGCTGCTGTCGACGCGCCAGCCGCACGGCGGTGCTGAGCGCCGCCTCACGTGCTTCGGCTCGCCTGGACGCGATGACCTCGTTGGCCACGTCGCCCTCGTTGGCCACCTCCGTGCCGGTCAACATGACTTCCTCCGATTCCCGAGCTCCTGGTGGAGCTGACTGTGACGTAAGACACTACTAGCCGTAGTGACTCTTACATACTACATCTGTCGACTGCCGTCCTCAAACCCGAACGCCAGGTGTGCTGGGGAACACACCTCGACTCAATGGAGGCTCAGGGCTCACCCGGCGAACGTCTAGGCGAAGCCGACAGCGGAGCGCTGCAGCACATCGAGGCCGTGACAGACGGCGAGCTCGTCCTCGAAGGGCATCGAGCGAACGTGTCACAGCCTGGCAGTCCTCCCACTCGCGCTCCAGGGACTGCGAAGCCTGGGGATAGCGTCTGTCTCATGAGTCCTCCCGTGCGCTGGATGAGTGCGTTCCTGGACAACCCGCGCGACCGGGCGCGCGAGCTGGAGTCCTTCTGGAGCGCCGTCGTCGGACACCCGGTCTCCAGTCGCCAGGGAGACCACGGCGAGTTCGCCGCCCTCGAGCCGCCGGACGGTGACCCACATCTGTGGTTCCAGGACGTCGACGGCCCAGCCGCACTGCATCCGGACCTGGATGTTGATGACGTCGAGTCCGCAGCCCGGGACGCCGCGCTGCTCGGCGCCCACGTCATGCATGGCGGGGTCGACCGCGTTGCGCTGAGCTCGCCCGGAGGGCAGCCGTTCTGCGTTGTGCGCCATCGCGGGTCCGTTGTTCGCCCCGCCCCGGCGAGGTGGCCAGGGGGCGCCAGTATCGCGGACCAGATATGCCTCGACATTCCCAGCCAGGGTTTCGAGCAGGAGGCGGTCTTCTGGACGTCGCTGACCGGCTGGACGCGGAGTCACGGTCAGCGGCGGGAGTTCGACGACCTGCTGCCCGGACCTGAGATGGCGATGCACCTCCTGCTGCAGCGGATCGACGAGCCGAACGGTCCGACCCGTGCCCACCTCGACCTCGCCTGCGACGACCGCGATTCCGAGACCGAACGCCACCGCGCGCTCGGCGCTGACCTGGTACGCCGTACGCAGGGCTGGACGACTCTGCGCGACCCTGCCGGACGGGTCTACTGCCTGACCGACAGACCAGCAGGGGTAGACAAAACCCTGGACGGCGGGTAATCGAACCCCGAGCGCTCATGAGCGCGTCCCCTGCGCCTACCCGCCAGGCCGACTGCCGAACGGGGGATCCGGAGCGGGCGGGGAGAAGGGGTTGCTCCCCCCGTCAACCGAGCCCATGGGCATGCCAGGCTGACGGGGCTCAGGCTATCCAGGTTCGCCCGGCGGAGGAAATTGATGGACGGCCTGCTCCGCGGTGGCGCGGCCGCACGCGCCGCCATACGCTGCAGGAAAACGTCCGTGGCGCGAGAGGAGCACCATCATGAGCGACCAGCCCGAGGAACCGGCCGGCACCGACCCGACGATCATGCCCGGCCCCGACGAGGGCCCGGACCCCATCAACCCCGACGTGCCGACGGATCCCGGCAGCGGGGACCACGATGAGGGCGACGACTCCGACGGCTCGGATCACGCGGTTTCGACGCCGGCAGGCGCCGCGGACACCGCATCGATCAGCACCCCGAGCGAGGGGCAGTCAAGCGCTGAGTAGACGTCAGGGCGTGGCCGATCCCG
>JBBJMF010000084.1:0-12874 GCA_037719575.1 Nocardioidaceae bacterium | reverse complement strand
CCGCCAAGAAGTCCGCCACGTCGAAGACCGCCGCGAAGAAGTCCGCCGCCAAGAGGACCACGACTGCCAAGGCGTCCGCGACCAAGAAGAACACCACGGCGAAGGCGCCTGCCGCCAAGAAGGCAAGCGCCAAGAGGACCAGCTCGGGAACGTCGTCAGCGGCGCGGAAGACGGCGGTAGCAAAGACGGCGTCGAAGAGAGCGACGGCAGCCAAGACTCCGGCTACTCGCTCAACCACCAACAAGTCCACCGCGAAGAGGTCCACGACAACGACGGCCGCCAAGAAGGCGCCGACGGCCGCCAAGAAGACAACGCGCGCGGCGAAGAAGAGCTGACGCGAAGTACTGCGAGGGGAGGGACCGGACCGTCAGGTCCGGTCCCTCCCCGCGTCGGGTGGCTGCTCGAGTGTGCTGACGGTGAGCGCCATCACCTGGCCATTCCCCGAGAGCGTCAGCCGGACACGCTGTCCTGGTCTCAGCAGCCGAAGGCCGCCGGCCGAGAAGGCGTCGGCGTCGAAGGGAAGAGTCGTCCCGGCGTCGGTCACCACGGAACCCGAGTGGCCCCGAGAGTCGAAGGCAAGAACCGTTGCCTGCATGAGGTCAGGCCACTTCCGGAGGACCGAGGGCGGCCTCGAGGTCGGCGAGCGCGGTCGACGTGTGGCGTCCGACACCGAGCCGCAGAGCCTCCCGTAGGTGGTCCTCGGTATCGACGTCACGACGCAGGTGCGCCAGCTCGAGGCCGAGGATCTCGAACGCGCCGAGGCGCCCGTGCCGGTCGCGCGACATGAACCCGAAGGCCGGAGAGAGCTCTGTCCGCGGGCCAGCGGCGAGCAGCGTCGTCCCGAGTCCGTCCGCGTCGGCCACGAACCAGAACGCTGCGCCGTCGGCCGCTTCGAAAGCGGTATCGAGATCCGCGGGCCGCAGCGCCGGCAGGTCTGCGGACATCGCGGCGACACTGGCACCGGGGTCGCCGCGCCGTACCGTGGCGACCCCGTGGGACAAGGCCGGGTTGAGGCCCGCGTCGGGGACATCGGCAATGACCCGGACACCAACCGTCTCCAGAGCGCGTCCTGCCTCCTCGTCGTTGGTCACGGCCACCACCTGTCGCACGGCGGGACAGTCGCGAGCCGCGGTGGCCGAGTCGAGGGCGAACGCCAGCGCCAGAGCCGCGCGCGCGGGTTGGCTGAAGCGGGTAAGCCGCGTCTTCGCGACCCGAGTGTCCTTGACTGGAATGATGATCGTCCAGGCAGCGTCCGGTCGAGCGTGGTCAGGTGTCATCAGCGATGATCTTGCCACCTCGGTCAGCAGTAGCGAAGGGAGTTCGGTGTGGCCAGCGACGACCGTGGGTGGGGCCTGGCCCTGTGCATCACGGTGCTTCGTCGTCCGATGATGCTGCTGACCCGCCGGGACTGGCGGGGCGCGCAGCACATCCCCGCTACCGGCGGATGTGTGGTCGCCGTCAACCACGTCTCGGAGTTCGACCCACTCTCGGCTGCCCACTTCGTCTACGACAACGGCCGGCTCCCGCGCTTCCTCGGGAAGGCCGAGGTCTTCGCGATCCCTCTCGTCGGGCGCATCCTGCGCAGTGCGGGACAGATCCCGGTCTACCGGCAGTCGAACGACGCGTCCAAGGCGTTCGCCGCGGCCGTCGAGGCGGTCCGGTCGGGACGCTGCGTCATCGTCTATCCCGAGGGCACGATCACGCGAGACCCCGACGGCTGGCCGATGGTCGGCAAGACCGGTGCCGCCAGGATCGCGTTGGCGACGGGCTGCCCAGTCGTTCCGATCGCCCAGTGGGGTCCGCAGGAGGTGCTCGCCCCGTACGACTGGCGGCCACGGGTCTTTCCTCGGAAGGTGATGCAGATCCGAGCCGGCGCTGCGGTGGATCTCGCGGACCTGGTGGACGAGCCCCTCACGCCCGACCTGCTGAGAGTGGCCACCGACCGCGTCATGGCCGACATCGCGCGGCTGCTCGAGGGGATCCGAGGCGAGCAGGCTCCGGCGAGCCGTTTCGACCCCAGGGCCGAAGGTGTCAGGAGGACAGGTCGGCCCATCGTCGTACCCCCGAGCCTCGACCTCGGAGCGAACGTGACCAGAGAGGAGGGGTTCGGATGACCAAGGTCGCCGTGTTCGGGGCCGGCTCGTGGGGAACGGCGTTCTCCCTCGTGCTGGCAGATGCCGGCAACGAGGTCACGCTGTGGGCCAGGCGGCAGGAGCTCAGCGACGCGATCAACAACCGCCACGAGAATGCCGACTACCTGCCGGGCTCGCCACTGCCACCCAGCATCGACGCCACGCACGATGCCGAGCACGCGCTCGACAACGCGTCGGTCGTCGTGCTTGCCGTGCCCTCGCAGTCCCTGCGGTCGAATCTCGAGCAGTGGGCCGACTTCATTCCGGACCACTCCCATGTGCTAAGTCTGATGAAGGGCGTCGAGGTCCGTACTGCCAAGCGCATGAGCGAGGTGGTCGAAGAGGTCGGCCACATCAGCCGGGACCGGATCGGTGTCCTGTCGGGACCGAACCTGTCCAAAGAGATCGCCGAACGGCAACCCGCGGCGTCGGTCATCGCATCGGCCCAGGAGCACGTGGCGCTCGACCTGCAACGCCTCTGCCACACGTCGGCGTTCAGGCCCTACACGATGACCGACGTCGTCGGCTGCGAGCTCGGAGGGGCCACCAAGAACGTCATCGCGCTGGCGGTGGGGATGGCCGTCGGCCTCGGTTTCGGCGACAACGCGACCGCGACCGTGATCACCCGGGGGCTCGCCGAGACCGCTCGGCTCGGGGCAGCCCTCGGTGCGGACCCCTACACGTTCTCGGGTCTCGCCGGTCTCGGGGACCTGGTGGCCACGTGCTCGTCGCCGCTGTCGCGCAACCGCCGGTTCGGCGAGCTGCTGGGACGGGGAAAATCCGTCGATGAGATCGTGGCCGCGACCCGGACGGTGGCGGAGGGCGTGAAGTCCTGCGAGTCGATCCATGACCTCGCCGGCCGCAACGGGGTCGACATGCCGATCGTCGAGCATGTCGCCGCGCTGATCCGAGGAGACATGAACCCGCAGGAGATGCTTGCGCAGCTGATCTCTCGTGCCCCTAAGGGTGAGCGTGACTAGCCCTGCTGTCGAAAGGATCTGCTGCCCATGACCCCGTCGAGCGAGTCGTCGAAGCGAAAGCCGCGCGTCGCCGTCGTCTTCGGCGGCCGGTCGAGCGAGCACGCCGTGTCGTGTGCGACGGCCGCGAGCGTGCTCTCGGTGATCGACAAGGACGCGTACGACGTCGTCCCCATCGGGATCACTGTGGAGGGCAAGTGGGTCCTCGAGTCCGACGAGCCGGAGCGCCTTGCCCTGGCGGCAGGCCACATCCCGAAGGTGGATGCGAGTGCCAGCGCGGTTGCCCTCAGCGCCGACCCGTCGAGGCGTGACCTGGTCGTCAACGAGCCGGGCGAGACGCCACGCGCGCTCGGTGAGGTGGACGTGGTATTCCCCCTCCTGCACGGGCCGTGGGGTGAGGACGGCACGATACAAGGGCTCTTCGAGATGTCGGGGGTTCGCTACGTCGGGTCAGGCGTGCTGGCATCCGCCGTCGCGATGGACAAGCACTACACGAAGATGCTGCTCGCCGCCCATGCGATCCCGACCACGTCGTACGTCGTCATCCTGCCCCGGGAGTGGGAGCGCGACGCAGCCCTGTCGCGCGAGGCCGTGGAGGCGCTCGGCTACCCGGTCTTCGTCAAGCCGGCCCGGGCCGGGTCGAGCCTCGGCATCTCCAAGGTGACGACCCGCGACGACCTCGACGACGCGGTCGCCCACGCCCGGCGCTACGACCCGAAGGTGCTTGTCGAACCCGCGGTCCAGGGCGGACGAGAGCTCGAGTGCGGCATCCTCCAGCGACCGGACGGGGACGCGGACGCGAGTGCCGTTGCGGAGATCACCGGCTACGGCAGTCACGAGTTCTACGACTTCGAGGCGAAGTACCTCGGCGAGGAGGGCGTGACCCTCGAGGTGCCCGCCGACCTGCGAGACGAGGTTCGCGACGAGGTCCAACGGGTGGCGGTCGCCGCCTTCGAGGCACTGGGCTGCGAGGGGCTGGCCAGGGTCGACTTCTTCCTGCAACGTGACGGCCGGCTGCTCGTGAACGAGGTCAACACGATGCCAGGCTTCACACCGGCGTCGATGTATCCGCGGATGTGGGCGGAGTCGGGCGTCGACTACGGCCAGCTGGTGGACCGGCTGCTGACGCTGGCGATGTCGCGAACGACCGGCCTGCGCTGACCCATCCCGGTCAGCGGCAGGGTCTCAGGTCCGTTGTGTGCTGCTTGACGACGGTCGCCAGGTCGACGAGTGCCTCGGCTGCCGGCCGGTAGGTGCTGGGCACGTGCACGACGACGTACGCCGATCTGCCGATCGTGGTGAAGTCGAGGTCCGCGCTCACCGATGCGGACGGGTCGACCTCCTTGCCGTTCTGCGTCGCGAGCCAGTCCACGCCGTCGATGCGGGAGCAGAACGACGTCGGTCGCAGCGCCGCCGGGGCCGGTCCCCCACAGGTCAGCACGATCACCGGGTCGCCCCAAGCCGCGGCGTACCGGCTGGTGGGAGAGATGGCGCGGCTTCGCTGGCCCGCGACCTTCGCAGGGACTGCGGCGACGAGGGCCGCACACTGCCGGGCCAGGGACCCGCTCGGGCTAGGTGCGACGACCGAGACTGCGCCCGGGCCCGCGGTGCTGCACCCCGCAAGGCACCAGCCGACGAGAAAAGCCGAGAGTGCTCCTCGTGGGCTCAGATGTGGACGACCGGGCAGGTCAAGGTGCGGGTGATGCCGTCGATGCCCTGGACCTTGGCCACGACCAGCTTGCCGAGCTCGTCGACGTTGCTGGCCTCGGCGCGCACGATCACGTCGTACGGCCCGGTGACGTCATCGGCCTGCGTGACGCCGGAGATCTCAGCGATGGCCTTCGCGACATCGGCCGCCTTGCCGACCTCGGTCTGGATGAGCACGTAAGCCTGAACAACCACTGGGGACCTCCGGTGAGTCGAGTGTTGCAATTCAGCGATGCCGTGGCGCAACGGTGCAGAGATGCAGCGATGGTCACGCTACCGTCTGTGGAGGCTGCCCGGTTAAGCGGGCGAGCCCGGGGGTTCGGCACGGTCGATGAGGGAGCAGATGGCAGACGGACGGGGTCACACCGCTGGCCAGATCGGTGAGTTCGCGCTTGTCGATGCGATCACGGCACGCTTCGCGCAGGGACCGCACGTGCAGGTCGGCCCCGGCGACGACGCCGCTATCGTCTCGGTCCCCGGGAGCTCCGTGGTGGCCTCGGTGGACATGCTCGTCCAGGACCGGCACTTCCGGCTCGACTGGTCGTCGGCAACGGACGTCGGCCACAAGGCTGCTGCCGAGAGCATGTCCGACATCAACGCGATGGGTGGTGTGGCGACGGCGCTGCTCGTCGGGCTGGGTTGTCCTGCCGAGGTCGACTCGGCGTGGCTGCTGGAGCTCGCCGACGGACTGGGTGAGGAGGCCGAGGTGGTCGGCGCTTCCGTCGTCGGAGGCGACCTCACGGCGGCACCGGCCATCACGGTCTGCGTAACGGTGCTCGGGGTGTGCGAGCACGGCGTCGTACGACGAGACGGCGCGCGGGCCGGCGACGTGGTGGCCATGGCGGGCCGCCAGGGCTGGGCCGAGGCCGGGTATGTGGTGCTCGCCCGTGGGTTCCGGTCCCCCCGCGCCGTGGTCGAGGCGCATCGGCAGCCGCGCCCGCCGTACCTCGCGGGACCGGAGGCCACCCGGCTCGGCGCCACCGCGATGGTCGACGTCAGTGACGGGTTCCTGCAGGACGTGGGGCACGTCGCGACCGCCAGCCGGGTCGCGATCGACATCGAGAGCGGTCGACTCGACGTGCCCGAGCCGCTGCGGGCGGTGGGTGCGGCGATGGGGGTCGACCCGCTGCGGTTCGTGCTCACTGGCGGCGACGACTACGGGCTGGTCGCCACGTTCCCGGCCGGTACGTCGCTGCCCGACTCGTGGCGTCCGGTCGGGCGGGTCCTCACCGACGGGGAGGCGGGCCGGGTGACGGTCGACGGCGAGCCCTACCCCGAGGCCGCCGGGCACCAGCACTTCCGGTGAGCCCTCCGCGCGCCACGCGCAACGCTTGATGCGGTGGGGTGGGTCAGCGGGTGACTTTGCCGGCCTTGAGGCAGGAGGTGCAGACGTTGAGTCTCTTCGGGGTGCCGTTGACGACGGCGCGGACGCGCTGGATGTTCGGGTTGAAGCGCCGGTTGGTACGACGGTGTGAGTGCGACACGTTGTGACCGAAGCCGGGACCCTTGGCGCAGATGTCACAGACGGCGGCCACGGTGTACTCCTGTTGATGAGCGGATCGTTTGGGGGTCGCCTCACGGGGCAACCGGCCAAGAATAACGGATCGCGCCCGGCGGAGGCGAATCCACGACGGTGCCCGTTTCGCCGCCACGGCCCTGGTCGCCGTACCCTGACTCTCGAAATCTCTTCAAGACCGGGCCGACCGCGGCCCCGCGACCACCCGAGGTCAGACCGTGAGCGACCAGCCGCAGATGGCACTGCTGCAGCAGTGGTGCGACCTCGGGCTCGAGGGGCTCGGCGCTGCGCGCGAGGAGATCGACGCCCTCAACGTCTATCCGGTTCCCGACGGCGATACCGGGACCAACCTCTACCTGACCTTCGAGGCGGCGCGGCAGAGCCTGGTCGACGCAGCGCCGGAGTCGCTCGTGGCGGCGCTGACGGTGTTCGCCCGCGGCGCTCTGCTCGGGGCGCGTGGCAACTCGGGCGTGATCTTGTCCCAGCTGCTCCGCGCGGGCACCGACCAGCTGATGCGTGGGGACCCGCGAAGACCGGGCGCGCTGCTCGCCGACACGCTCACGCTCGCGGCAGACGCGGGGTACGACGCCGTCGGCCAGCCGGTCGAGGGCACCATCCTGAGTGTCGCCAGGGCAGCGGCAGACGCCGCGCAGCTGGCCGTGCCGGGGTTGCCCGAGGAACCGATCGGGCAGCTCGGCTGCGTGATCCGGGCTGCGGCCAAAGCCGCCCGGGAGGCCCTCGACCGCACCCCCGACCAGCTGGCCGTGCTCAAGGCGGCGGGGGTCGTCGACGCCGGTGGCCGCGGGCTCTGTGTGCTCCTCGACGCGGCCGAGGAGACGTTGACCGGGCGTCGACCACCGCCCGCGATCCAGCACGTGGGCCTGCCGACGCTGGCGATGCCCGGGGCGGACCTGTCGGCTGAGGGGCCGGGCTACGAGGTCATGTACCTGCTCGACGCGGAGGACGCCGCGGTGCGTGAGCTGCGCAGACGGCTCGCCGCCCTCGGCGACTCGCTGGTGGTCGTCGGCGGCGACGGGCTCTGGAACGTCCACGTGCACGTCGACGACGTCGGAGCCGCCATCGAGGCTGGGATCCAGGCGGGTCATCCACACCGGCTGCGGGTCACCCATTTCGCCGACCAGCTGAGCCGAGCGGAGGCAGCGAGAGGGAAGGCAACGAGCGGACGCGGTGTGGTCGCGTTCGCCGCCGGCCCCGGGCTTGCCGATCTCTTCAGCGATTCCGGCGCCGTCGTCGTGGCCCGCCAGGGTGCACGGTGCTCGACCGGGGAGATCCTCGAGGCGATCCGGTCGACCGACGCAGACGAGGTCATCGTGCTGCCGAACGACGCCGACACCGTCGCGGCGGCGGAAGCAGCCGCCCGCACGGCCCGCGAGGAAGGCGTCCGGGTGGCCGTGATCCCCACCCGCGCCCAGGTGCAGGGGCTCGCAGCGGTCGCCGTACGCGAGCCGGGACGGACGTTCGACGCCGACGTCGTCGCGATGACCACAGCCGCGAGCCACGCCCGGCACGGTGCGGTCACCGTCGCCGCGAGGGACGCCATGACGATGGCCGGCCCCTGCCGGGAGGGCGACACGCTCGGCATCGTGGAGGGGGACTTCGCCCTTGTCGGCGGCACGCTGGATGCTGCGGGGTTGGAGGTCGTCGAGCGGCTGCTGGCCGGCGGGGGCGAGCTGGTCACGCTCGTCACCGGCGTCGACTGCACCGACACCCTGGTCGCCAACGTCGCGGAGCGGCTCGAGCGGACGAGGCCGGACGTCGAGCTGTCCGTCCACGCGGGTGGTCAGCCCCGCTACCCGCTGCTCATCGGCGTCGAGTGACGGAGGCCGACGTCATGGCGACCTTGGAGGACAAGCTCGGACCGACGCTCGGCAAGCGTGCAGCGAATGCGCTGGAGAAGGCTTTCGGTTTCACGACGGTCCGCGACCTGCTGACCCACTACCCGCGCCGGCTCGACGACCGCGGAGCGCTGACCGACATCTCGAGCCTCACCCTGGGAGAGCACGCGACGGTGTTGGCCAGGGTGCAGACAGCCAGGGAGGCCAGGTACCGCGTCAAGGGCACCGGCCGGCAGGCAACCCGCACGGAGGTCGTCATCACGGACGGCAGGCGCGACATCTCCGTGACGTTCTTCAACCAGCAGTGGCGCGCCGGGGCGCTGAGGCCCGGGGTCGTCGCGTTCTTCAGTGGCAAGGTGGGGCTTTTCAACGGCCGTCGCCAGCTGGTGCAACCGCTCTTCGAGGTGCTCGACTCGGGTCGCGGCGCGGCCGACCTCGACGCCGTCGAGGTCGAGGCAGGGGAGACCAAGCGGTTCTGGCCCATCTACCCCGCAACGGCCGCGATGTCGTCCCAGCAGGTAGCCCGCTGTGTCGAGACCGCACTCGCGGTCCTCGACGAGGTCCCGGATCCCCTGCCCGCTGAGGTGCGGCGGGCGCGCGACGTCGTCGGGTACGACGAGGCCCTGCGCCTCCTCCACCAGCCCCCCGGGCCTGTGGAGTTCGAGCGGGCGCGGGACCGGCTTCGCTTCGACGAGGCATTCGTGCTGCAGACCGTGTTGGCCCAGCGGCGCTCGCTCGCCAGGACGCTGGCCGCGGTGCCCCGTCCGCGACGGCCAGGGGCGCTCGCCGACCGGTTCGACGAGCGGCTGCCGTTCGAGCTGACCAGCGGCCAGCGGGACATCGGCGACGTGGTGGCCGGAGACCTCGCCAGGACCTACCCGATGCAGCGGCTGCTGCAGGGGGAGGTCGGCTCCGGCAAGACTGTCGTGGCGCTGCGGGCGATGCTGCAGGTCGTCGACGCCGGGGGGCAGGCGGCCTTGCTGGCGCCGACCGAGGTGCTCGCCCTGCAGCACCATCGGGCGATCATGGCGATGCTCGGCCCGCTCGCCGAGGCGGGGATGCTGACGGGTGAGGATGCAGGCACCCGGGTCGCGCTGCTGACCGGTTCGGCCGGTGCCGCCCAGCGGCGGACGGCGATGCTCGACATCGCCTCCGGCTCCGCGGGGATCGTCGTGGGCACCCACGCGCTCCTGCAGGAGAAGGTGCAGTTCGCCGAGCTCGGCCTTGTCGTCGTCGACGAGCAGCATCGCTTCGGCGTCGAGCAGCGAGCCGCACTCACCGCGAAAGCCGGGTTCACGCCCCCGCACGTCCTGGTCATGACCGCGACGCCCATCCCACGGACGGTCGCCATGACCGTCTTCGGTGACCTCGACGTCTCGACCCTGCGGGAGCTCCCCGCGGGTAGGTCTCAGGTCCAGACCACGGTCGTCCCCGCCGAGCAGCCAGCGTGGCTGGAGCGGGGCTGGCAGCGCGTCCGCGAGGAGGCTGCCGCGGGACACCAGACGTACGTCGTGTGTCCGCGCATCGGCGGCGAGCCCGAGTCGGCGATGGAGGAACCCGTCGCCGACGAGAGCTACCAGCCGCGCCGACCGCCGGTGGCGGTGGCCGACGTCGCCGCCGACCTCGTGGCCGGCCCGCTTGGCGACCTGCGGGTCTACGTCCTGCACGGGCGGATGCCTGCCGACGAGAAGGACGACGTGATGCGGAGGTTCGCAGCCGGCGACATCGACGTCCTCGTCTCCACGACGGTCATCGAGGTGGGGGTCGACGTCGCGAACGCCTCCGTCATGGTCGTGATGGATGCCGACCGCTTCGGGGTCTCTTCGCTGCATCAGCTGCGCGGCCGGGTCGGCCGGGGCTCGGTGCCGGGGCTGTGCCTGCTGGTCACGGAGGCCCCGACGGGCTCGCCGTCGCGCGAGCGGCTCGATGCGGTGGCCTCGACCTCGGACGGCTTCGAGCTCTCCCAGCTTGACCTGGAGACCAGGCGCGAGGGTGACGTCCTCGGCGCGCTCCAGTCGGGGCGCCGCTCCAGCCTGAAGCTGCTCTCGGTGGTGCGGGACGGCGACCTGATCGCACGCGCGCGCGAGGTGGCTGAGCAGCTCGTCAGCGTGGACCCCCTGCTCGACAGGCATCCACTGCTCGCCGCCGAGGTGGCGCGCATGCTGTCCGAGGAGCAGGCCGGCTACCTCGAGATGTCCTGACCTACGAGCCGGGTCGGTGGGCCTTGCTGCTGAAGGGCGAGACGGCGCGCTGGTGAGCGACGCCGTCGATCTCGATGTCGACGATCTCGTTGTAGAACGCGACCATGTCCTTGATGCGGCCTACGGCGGGAAATGGCTGTGAGTACGACCAGGCGATGTTCGCCGCCTCTGGGTTGTCGGTGACGTCCCAGTAATGGTCCGCAAAGCCCTTGTAGGGACAGTGACTCTGGTTCGCGGTCGACGTGAGGGCGTCGAAGTTCACGTCCTCGCGGGGGACGTAGTAGCGCGTGGGCAGTCCGGTCTCGAAGAGCAGCACCGGTCTCGCCGTGTCTGCCAGGACGTCCCCGTCGAGCGACACGACGATGTGCCTGCTGCTCGGCAGGGCGTCTACTCGGCTGTGCGGATCGCGCGGATGACCGCCCACCTCCTCGTCCTCCTCGAGCCAGCGGTCAAGCAGGCCGGGCTGCCAGCTGAAGATCAGCAGGTCGGCCAGCTCGGGGGCGTCTCGGGTCCAAGCGGCATGCGGGATGGTGCGTGCCTCGACCTCGAGATCGAACCACTGCGCCACCGGGCCTTGGGGGAGGAAGAAGAACGGCTCGCGTGGAGGCTCCGAAGACGACGGCACAAGGAGATCGGTGCGCACGTCCTCGCGGGCGAACGCGTAATGGGGGACCGGGAAGTCCGCCTCCCAGAACAGCAGAGGCCCCCGGCTGTCGACGACGGTCACGTCCCCGACGTACCCACGGACCCATCGGTCACTTCGCTCGGTTCGGACGGACATCCCAGCTCCTTAGCGACATCGCGACGGCCGCGATACTGCGCCGCCTGGCTGCCACCGTCTCATCGCCGATCCGGGCGCGCAAGTAGTCTCGGCTGGCCAGCGACCGGAGGAGGCACGTGACCAGGATCATCGGCGGTGTCGCCCGGGGCCGGACGATCCGGACCCCGCCGGGGGACTCCACCCGCCCGACCGCCGACCGGGTCCGCGAGGCGCTCTTCAGCTCACTCGAGTCCACGTTGGGCACGCTGCAGGGCGTCTCGTTCCTCGACGTGTACGCCGGCTCCGGGGCAATCGGCATCGAGGCTGCGTCACGGGGGTCGACCATGGTGACCTGCGTCGAGCGGAACCGCGCGGTGAGTGCCCTGATCGCCGCCAATGCCCGGTCCCTCGGCCTCGACCAGGTCCGTGTCGTCACGGCCTCGGCATCCGGGTTGCCCTCCCAGGGATCGTCGTACGACGTGGCGTTCCTCGATCCGCCGTACGACGTGACGAACGAAGCACTCGGGGGCACGCTCGCTGGCCTCGCCTGGTCGGGATGGCTGGCCCCCGGCGCCACCGTCGTGGTCGAGCGGCCCCGGCGCACGGCTGTGTGGGAGTGGCCGACCGGCTTTCGTGCCGTGCGCGACCGCCGATACGGCGACACAATGCTTTGGTACGGTCGATGGGAGCTGCCGCATCACGCGGTCCTGGACCGGCCGCTCGATGAGGAGATCTGATGCGCAGAGCAGTGTGCCCGGGTTCCTTCGACCCGCCGACCTTCGGGCACGTCGACATCGTCGGCCGTGCGGCTGGGCTCTTCGACCAGGTGACCGTTGCTGTTCTCGTCAACGAGAGCAAGGCGGGCCTCTTTAGCGTCGAGGAGCGGATCGACATGCTGACCGAGGCTGTGGCCCACCACGACAACGTGCTCGTCGACTCGTTCTCCGGGCTTCTCGTCGACTTCTGCGTGACTCACGAGGTCGTCGCGATCGTGAAGGGCCTGCGAGCGCTCACCGACTTCGACTACGAGCTGCAGATGGCGCAGATGAACCAGAAGCTGGCCGGCATCGAGACCGTGTTCGTGCCGACGAGCCCTGAATGGTCGTTCCTCGCCTCGAGCCTGGTCAAGGAGGTCGCGCGCTTCGGCGGCGACGTCTCCAGCCTCGTCCCACCCCACGTGGCCGCCCGGCTGAAGAGCCGACTCGGCGGTGCATCGCGCGGGGACCGGACGCGAGACGCATGAAGGAGGCAGTGCCATGGATGTCAACCACCTGATCGCGCAGCTTCGCGCTCTCGTGGAGGGGGCGCGCTCGATGCCGATGTCGGCATCGGCCGTCGTCAACCGAAGCGAGGTCCTTGACCTCATCGCCCGCCTCGAGCAGGCTGTGCCGACAGCGTTCGCCGACCAGGTCAAGGTCTTCTCCGAACGCGACGAGGTGGTGGCGCGCGCGCAGGAGGAGGCGGAACGTCTCGTCGCCGAAGCGCAGGGCGAACGCGAGCGGCTGGTCGGGGAGACTGACGTGTTCAAGCTGGCCAAGCACGAGGCCGACGCCGAACGGGCGAAGGCGCAGGAGGAGGCTGAGGCACTGCGCCGGGAGACCGACGACTACGTGGACACCCGGCTCGCCACGTTCGAGATCACGCTCACGAAGACACTCGAGGCGGTCTCCCGCGGCCGGGCCAGATTACAGGGCAGGTCGCACTTCGACGCGCTTGGCGAGACCG
>JBBJMF010000083.1:0-12961 GCA_037719575.1 Nocardioidaceae bacterium | reverse complement strand
TGTTTTCGCAGCTTGTCGACCGGCTGAGCAAGCCGCTCACGCCCTGGCGCTACATGCGTTCCGAGTGCCGCAGCCCGAGCCATGTCGGCGCCGCCGACCCGAGGAAGACCTTGAGCTGGGAGGACATCCGGGCGGCCATCAAGCGGATCGGGGTGCCGCCGGCGCAGGTCGAGGGGCCGGACTACACACTGGTCAACCTCAGGACCACGTTCTACACCGAGGCGGCGGCGTTCGACAGGTCCTTCGTGCTGCTGGGGTTCCACGTCGACGTGCACATCACGCCGGCCTCCTACATCTGGCACTGGGGCGACGGGTCGACGACGACCACCCACACTCCCGGCCGGCCCTACCCGTCGACGGACGTCACACACCTCTACCGCCACGCGACCGACGTCGGGGCACCCATCGCGCTTCGCGTCGACGTCGCCTATCACGCCCAGTTCCGGGTGGACGGCGGTGACTGGATGAGCGTCAACGACCAGCTCGTCATCGCCGGTACGACGCGGCTGCTGCCCGTCAAGCAGGCAAGTGCGGTGCTGGTCCCAGGACCGTGAGGCTAGCCGCCAGGTGACGAGAGCCCGGGTGGACTCGGCGTGGTTGCCAGGTGCAGCCAGGTGCGGGCGATCCATTCGCCGTACGCCGCTTCGTCCCACGGCAGTGTGCGCATGATCGAGTGGTAGGTGTCGGCCGCCATCATCAGCCCCGTCGTCGCGACGACCCACTCCAGGTCGACCTCGTCGCCGATCAGACCGTCGGCTCGGAGCCGCTCCCAGATGACCCGGACGGACGCGAGCGTGTAGATGCGCCCCGCCTGCGCAGCTTCGGCGGCCTCGGGCTCGACCGCCTCCGCCTCGCGGGCCGCCGACAGCAGCGGTCCGAACCGCTGCATGAGCTCAACGGATCCGGAGACCACCGCCTCGAGACGTTCCTCCAGGGTGTCCGCGGTCGTCGCACGAGCGAACGAGGGTCGCCCGCGGACGTCGACAGCCTCCAGGTCTCCCGCGATCGCGACATCGATCACCCGCAGGAACAGCACCACCTTGCGCCCGAAGCGCACGTAGACGGTCCGGTCGGCCACCCCCGCCTCCGCGGCTACGTCGGCCAAGGTCGTGGCGGCGTACCCACCAGCGACGAAGAGCCGGGTGGCGGCATCCAGGATCCGCTGCTCTGTGTCGACCGTCCGCTCCCGCCGGCGATCACGCTTGTCCGCCGGCACCGTGGTCTTGACAGGCTCTCTCACATTATGCAGTATAACTGCATCAATGCAGTCTCACTGTAAGGACATGGCATGATCCCCACCCTCGACGGTATCCACCACCTCAAGCTCCCCGTCCGAGACCTCGATCGCTCGCGGGCCTGGTACGGCTCTCGCCTCGGCTATGTCACGACGGCCGAGTTCGTCGAAGACGGCACGCTCATGGGCGTCGGGCTCACCCACGCCGACGGCGGTCCCGACCTCGCGCTGCGGCTCGATGCCGACTGGGCCGAACGGTCTGCCGGATTCGACTACTTTGCCATCGGCGTGCCGACCCGCGACGACATCGAGCGCCTTGCCACGCACCTGACGTCGCTCGGCGAGGAGCATGCCGGTGTCCACTTCGCCTCCATCGGCTGGATCCTCCCGCTTGTGCACGACCCGGACGGCCACGAGGTGCGGTTCTACACGATGGAGAGCCATCGGAGACGCGAGACGCCCGACGAGATGCTCGTCTTCAACGAGCCACGCGAGAGCGCGGAGGCGATGGACATGCCGAGGGCACAGCAGCCGGGGTGACCCGGGCGTAGCGGTCTGTGCCCCCCTCAGCGGATACTTGGCGGAAGTCAACCGCAGAAATGGGGACACATGTCATCTCAACCCATGCGCCGGCGTCGCCGCGCGCAAGCCGTCGTCGGCGTCACGGCCGTCGCCGGACTCCTAGGGGCAGGCCCGGCCATGTCGGCCGTCAACCACACCCCCACCGCCAAGCCCGTGAACGCCGTCACCGCACTGTCCCAGGCGACCACGCTCGCCGTGCCTGGCAACGTCATGCTGCTGCAGTCACGGACGTCGCTCCTCGGCGTCCACAACTGGTACCGCCAGATGCAGAACGGCTACCCGGTCGTCGGCGGCCTCTACGCGCGCCACGTGGAGACCACCGGCGCCACCACGGGCAACGTGACGGTCTGGGACGGCCGCGTTCCGGTGGGGGCGCTCGCCTCGACCAAGGCCACGGTGGCCGCGGTGACAGCCGTCAGGAGCGCTGCGGCCTACACGAACGGCACCCCACTGAGCTTCGTCAGGCCGAGTCTCTGGGTGCTGCCCGGCGTCCGGTCGCATCTCGTGTGGAAGGTCACGACTCAGTTCTCGAAGGACGGGTACGGCGCCAGCCACGTCAGCTACGTCGACGCCACCACCGGAAAGGTGGTCAAGAGCGAGGTCGAGTCCATGAGCGACAGCGCGGAGACGACGGACGGCGTCGACCCTGCCAGGTACGTCGACGGCAAGGCCAGGGTCTTCGACCCCAACCCGGTCGTCAAGCTCCAGGACGAGGACCTGAGGGACCACAACGACGCCAACAGCGCGGTCCCAAAGGCCGGTTACAGCACCCGCCCCCTCGGTCACCTCGACGCGGGCCGGAACACGCTGGTCGGCAGATGGGCGAGGATCGTCAACGAGAAGCGCGCCACGTCCACGAACTTCACCTACAGCTACTTCCGCGCCGACAACGCCTTCGAGCAGGTGATGGGCTACTACTCCCTGGACGCGATGGAGTCCTACTTCCAGGACCTCGGCTTCACCGACGTCAACGCCGAAGCGCAGAAGATCAGCACCAACTCGATCCCCGACGACAACTCCTACTACTCGCCGTCGCAGGACCTGATCGTCACCGGCACCGGCGGCGTCGACGACGCCGAGGACCCGGAGGTCGTCTGGCACGAGGACGGCCACGCCACCCAGGACGACCAGGTGCCCGGCTTCGGTCGGTCGAAGGAGGCTGGAGCGATCGGTGAGGGCTTCGGCGACTATATGGCGGTGACGATGGGACAGGAGTTCTCCAAGAACACCAGGCTCACGCCCACCACCTGCGTGATGGACTGGGACGCCACGTCCTACACCTCGGGCCCGAAGCACTGCCTCCGGACCACTGACCAGGACAAGATGTATCCCGACGACCTGACCGGAGAGGTGCACGCCGACGGCGAGATCTGGTCGCAGGCGATCTACGACATGAACGTCGCCCTCGGTCGCAACAAGGCGACCACCGTGATCATCGAGGCTCAGTTCAGCTTCAACCCACGGATCAACATGCCTGACGCCGCCAGGCTCACCGTCGAGACCGCCAACAAGTTGTACGGCGCACAGGCTGAGTCAATAACCAGGCAGGCGTTCAAGGACCGAGGCATCCTCTAAGAGCACCACGATGCAGCGCGACCCTGCAACGCGCGCATCGTGATGCAACCAGAGCGGGTCAGCACCTTCGGGTGTTGACCCGCTCGCCGCTTCGGGCGGCCCGAGCGTCTAGGTGGTACGTCGCCGCACGGCCCGGCTTCGGGCGGCGGCGACCAGGGTCTCGAACAGGCGGGCGTCGTCGCCCGCCTCGGGGTGCCACTGCACGCCGACCCGGAACGTCGCGTCGGGATCCTCGAACGCCTCGAGCACACCGTCCTCCGCCCACGCGCTGGGTAGGTAGCCGACCGCGTCCGCGACTCCCTGATGGTGGTACGTCGACACGGTCACCTCGGCCCCCAGGATGTCCCCCACGATCGTCCCCTCGGTCGGTCGCACCAGGTGGGTGCCATACATGCCCACACCCGGCGCGTGGGTCGTGGTGCCCACCGTGTCCGGCAGGTGCTGGTCCAGGGTCCCCCCCGCAGCCACCGCCATCACCTGCATACCGCGACACACACCGAGCAGAGGCACGTCATCGGCCGCCGTCACCTGCGCCAGCAGCAGCTCCGAGCCGTCGCGGTCCGGCCGCGGCGACTGCGCCAGCGGGTGCGGCTCCCGGCCGTACCGGCTCGGGTCGACATCCCTGCCACCGGCGATGATCAGACCATCGACCCGAGCCAGGATTTCCCGTGCGTCGTCCTCGGTCGCGTCCTCGGGTAGAGGCGGCACGACAAGGGCCCACCCGCCGGCGCCGGTGATCTGGCGCACGTAGGCGTGCGGCACCAGGGCCGCCGGCACGTCACGCCAGTGTGACCAGCTCGCCGGCTCGACGTACGAGGTCACTCCGATCACCGGCCGTTTGCTCATCGCCACCACCTTCTCAGCCAACGCCTCCTCGACGGTCGGCGCCTCCTCAAGAACCACGGCCTTCCGAATGGCCGGCGCCCGATCACAGCGGCGTCACGTAGGCACCAGAGATGCCCCCGTCGACGAGGAACTGGGAGGCGGTGATGAAGCTCGAGTCGTCGCTCGCCAGGAACAGCACTGCCGAAGCGATCTCCTCCGGTTCAGCGAACCGGCCGATGGGGATGTGCACGAGTCGCCGCGCTGCCCGCTCCGGGTCCTTGGCGAACAGCTCCTGCAGCAGTGGCGTGTTCACCGGGCCCGGGCACAGTGCGTTGACCCGGATCCCCTCCCGGGCGAACTGGACGCCGAGCTCTCGGCTCATCGCGAGCACCCCGCCCTTGCTCGCCGTGTAGGAGATCTGCGAGGTGGCGGCGCCCATGACCGCGACGAACGAGGCCGTGTTGATGATCGAGCCGCGCCCCTGCGCCCGCATGTAGGGCAGCACCGCCTTGCAGCACAGGTAGACGCTGGTCAGGTTGACCTCCTGCACCCGCCGCCAGGCGTCGATCCCGGTGTCGAGGATCGAGTCGTCGTCGGGCGGTGAGATGCCGGCGTTGTTGAAGGCGACGTCGACCGATCCGTACGACGATTGCGCGACCTTGAACATCGCGTCGACCTGGTCCGCGTCCGTGACGTCGCACGACACGTAGCGCCCGTCGAGCTCGGCCGCCACGTCCGGGCCGCGCGCGTCGTCGACGTCACCGATCACCACGTGGGCGCCCTCTGCCGCGAACCGTCGCGCGGTCGCCAGCCCGATGCCGCTGCATCCGCCGGTGACCACGGCGGTCCGGCCTGCCAGCCGCCCGCCACCCTCTCGTGCCATCATCACCCTTTCGTCGTTCCCTTGCCGTGCTCCGTCAAACGGACCGGACTGGCCACTCAACCGGACCAGAATCGTCCCTCAACACCGTGCACCGGACCGGATTGGCCACTCGACCGGACTGGAATGGCCCTCTCAACATTCACGCGTCGGAGATAAAGACGTTCTTGACGTCGGTGAAGGCGTCCAGCGCGTCCGGGCCGAGCTCACGTCCAATGCCCGACTGCTTGAACCCGCCGAATGGTGTCGAGTAGCGCACCGACGAGTGCGAGTTGACGCTGAGGTTCCCCGCTGCCACGCCGCGCGAGACTCGCAGGGCCCGCCCGACGTCACGCGTCCAGATCGAGCCGGACAGCCCGTAGTCGCTGTCGTTCGCCTTGGCCACCGCGTCGGCCTCGTCGTCGAACGGCAGCACGGACACGACGGGCCCGAAGACCTCCTCGCGCCAGATGCGGTCCTGGTCGGTGCCCGGCAGCACCACCGTCGGCGGGTACCAGAAGCCCGGACCGTCGGGCGCAGCACCGCGGAACGCGACCTCCACGCCGTCGCCCTCGACGAACGATCGCACCACGTCACGCTGCTGCCCACTGATCAGCGGGCCCATCTCGGCGTCCTCGTCGCACGGCGAGGTGACCCGCACCGCCTTGACCGCGGGCTCGAGCAGCTCGAGGAACCTGTCATAGACGCTGCGTTCGACGAGGATCCGGCTGCGGGCGCAGCAGTCCTGGCCCGCGTTGTCGAAGACGCCGGACGGCGCGGTGGCCGCCGCCTGCTCCAGGTCGGAGTCGGCGAACACGATGTTTGCGCTCTTGCCCCCGAGCTCCAGGGTCACCCGCTTCACCTGGTCGGCGCAGCCGGCCATGACCGCCTTGCCCACCGCCGTCGACCCGGTGAAGCACACCTTGCGCACCAAGGGGTTCGTCACGAAGCGTTGGCCGACGACCGAGCCCGGCCCGGCCACCACCGTGAACACCCCAGGGGGGATCCCGGCCTCGAGCGCCAGCTCCCCCAGCCGGATCGCCGTCAGTGGGGTCAGCTCCGCAGGCTTGAGTACGACGGTATTCCCCGCCGCCAACGCCGGGGCGAACCCCCACCCCGCGATCGGCATCGGGAAGTTCCACGGCACGATCACGCCCACCACGCCGAGCGGCTCCTTGAACGTCAGGTCGACACCGCCGGCGACCGGGATCTGCCTCCCGGACAGGCGTTCCGGCGCCGCCGAGAAGTAGTGCAGCACGTCCCGGACGTTTCCCGCCTCCCACCGCGCGTTCGTGATGGTGTGCCCGGCGTTGCGCACCTCGAGCCCGGCCAGCTCCTCGAGCGCGCCGTCGACGAGGTCGGCGAACCGGCGCAGCAGCCGGCCGCGGTCGGCGGGGGCGACCCAGCGCCAGGCTTCGAACGCCGCCGAGGCGCTCGCGATGGCCTCGTCCGCTTCTTCGTGGCCTGCGAGGGGGATCTCGCAGACGACCTGCTCTGTCGCCGGGTCGACCACGGTGTGCCGGGCCGGCGCGGCAGTCCCTGGCGTCATCCTCACAGCCTCTCGAACCCGCGAACCCGCTCCCAGTCCGTCACCGCGGCGTTGAACGCGGCAAGCTCGACGTCGGCGGCGTTCAGGTAGTGGGCGACGACGTCCGCACCGAACGCCTCCCGCGTCCGCTCCGAGGTGTCGAACGCGTCCCTGGCCTCCAGCAGGGTCTTCGGCACATGGGTCTTGTCCGACTCGTAGGCGTTGCCCTCGAACGCCGGCTCGAGCTCGAGCTCGTTCTCGATCCCGTGCAACCCCCCGGCCAGCATCGCGGCGAGCCCGAGGTAGGGGTTCATGTCCCCGCCGGGCAGACGGTTCTCGACGCGCAGGCCGGCGCCGTGGCCGACGACCCGCAGCGCGCACGTGCGGTTGTCACGGCCCCAGGCGATCGCGGTCGGCGCGAACGAGCCAGGCTGGAAACGCTTGTAGGAGTTGACGTTCGGCGCATAGAACAACGTGAAGTCGGCGAGGGTGGCCTGCACGCCCGCCACGAAGCGCTCGAACACCTTCGTCGGACCTTCGCCCTCGTCGAAGACGATCTCACCTCCCAGCCCGCGCACGCTCATGTGCACGTGGCAGGAGTTGCCCTCTCGCTCGTCGTACTTGGCCATGAAGGTGATCGACCTGCCGTGCTGGCTGGCGATCTCCTTCGCCCCCGTCTTGTAGACCGAGTGCTGGTCGGCCGTGCGCACCACGCCGTCGTACTTGAAGGCGATCTCGTGCTGGCCGAGGTTGCACTCCCCCTTCGCCGACTCGACGGTCAGCCCGGCGGCATACATGTGGTTGCGGATGTCACGGAGCAGCGGCTCGACGCGTCCGGTGCCCACCAGTGAGTAGTCGACGTTGTACTGGTTGGCCGGCGTGAGACCGCGGTAGTGGCCGTCCCACGCTGCCTCGTACGTATCGTGGTAGATGTTGAACTCGAGCTCGGTGCCGGCATAGCCGACGAGACCGAGGGCCTCGGCGCGCGACGCTTGCGCCTTGAGGATCTGCCGCGGCGACTCGGCGACTACCGAGTGCTCGTCGTCGAGCCACGCCAGGTCGCACTGGACCATCACGGTCCCGGGCAGCCATCCCGTACGCCGCATCGTCGACATGTCGAGCACGAACTCCATGTCGCCGTATCCCTTGTCCCACGAGCTGATCGCATAACCGTCGACCGTGTTCATGTCGACGTCGACGGCCAGCAGATAGTTGCACCCCTCGGTCCCGTGTTCCAGGACAGTGTCGAGGAAGAACTGGGCATGCAGTCGCTTGCCCTGGAGCCGTCCCTGCATGTCGGTGAACGCGACGACGACGGTGTCGACCTCCGCGGTGTCGACGAGGTTCCGCAGGTCCTCGACAGTGAGCAAGGAGGGCTTAGGCATTGCGAGGCGTCCCTTCGAAGGGGTCGGAAATCTGAATAAGTCTAGACCGGAGGAAGATAGCGCCACTAGCATTCGACGAGGATCAACCGAGCTGAACGGAGGGGGAGGCCGTGGCCGACGGCGGCTCACCACGCGTGGATGTGCCTCCGTTGCAGAGCGCCGTCGCGGCCGCCCTGGCACGGCTCGACTGTCTGGGGACGGGCCCGCGGTCGGTCCTCCTACTGGCCGGCGGACTGACGAACACCAACGTGCGCGTGACGACGCCGACGCGTGACGTGGTGGTCCGGATCTCCGAGAAGGACAGCGCGATCCTCGCCATCGACCGGGACGCCGAGTATGCGAACTCCCGGGCCGCCGCCGAGGCTGGTGCCGCCCCGGCCGTGGTGGATTACGACCCCGACGCGCATCTGCTCGTCGTCGAGTACGTCGCCGGTCGCACGCTTTCCGACGCGGACCTCCAGGGCGAGGACATGCTGCGGCGGGTCGCCGCGGCCTGTCGCCGGCTCCACGCCGGACCGCGTTTCGTCAGCGACTTCGACATGTTCGAGGTCCAGCGCGGCTACCTCGACACGGTCGTCGAGAAGGGCTTTCGACTGCCACCCGGCTACCTCGACCTGATGCCGCAGGTCTCCCGGATCCACGCCGCCTTGTCGGCGTACCCGCTCGAGACCGTGCCGTGCAACAACGACCTGCTGCCCGCCAACTTCATCGACGACGGAGAGCGGATCTGGGTCATCGACTACGAGTACGCCGGGAACAACGACCCGTGCTTCGAGCTCGGGAACATCTGGAGCGAGGCCACCCTGCCGCTCGACCATCTCGATGTGCTTGTGGCTGCCTACTTCGGCGAGGACCGGCCGGAGCTGACGGCGCGAGCGCGCTTGTACGGCCTGATGTCGAAGTACGGCTGGACGCTCTGGGCATCGATCCAGGACGCCACGAGCACGCAGGACTTCGACTTCTGGGACTGGGGGATGCAGAAGTATGACCGAGCCGTCGCGGAGTTCGACGGACCCGACTTCGAGCGTTTGCTCGACGCCGCCGCGCGACACACCGGAGGGATCCCATGTCCGACACCACGAAGCTGAGCGCTGACGAGCGACGGCTGGCCGAGCTCGGCTACAAGCAGGAGCTCCATCGCAGCTGGTCGGGCTTCTCGAACTTCGCCATCTCGTTCTCCATCATCTCGATCCTCGCCGGCTGCTTCACGACCTTCTACGTGGCGTGGAACAACGGCGGACCGATCGCGATCTCTTGGGGCTGGCCCATCGTCTCCGCCTTCATCCTGATCATCGGCTTCTGCCTATCCGAGCTCGTTTCGGCCTATCCGACATCAGGCGGGATCTACTGGTGGGCCTCGAAGCTCGGGGGCGCAAAGGCCGGCTACTATACGGGCTGGCTCAACCTGATCGGTCTGCTGGCCATCGTCGCCTCGGTGTCATACGGTTGCGCGACGTTCTTCGACTTCGCCTTCAGCCGGATAAGCGACTCGTGGGCGGCTGACTACTCACTGCAGCGTGTCTTCTGGATGTTCCTGGGGGTGCTGGTGCTCATCTCGCTCGTCAACATCTTCTCCAGTCACCTTCTTGCCGTGATCAACAACGTCTCGGTGTGGTGGCACGTTGCCGGAGCCGCCGTCGTGGTGCTCATCCTCTGGCTGGTGCCAGACAGCCACTTCAGCTCGTCGGAGACCTTCACCGGGACGGTGAACAACACCGGAGGCCTGTTCGGGGGTGAGACCAGCGGACTCGGCTTCCTGTTCTACGTTCTGCCTCTGGGCTTCCTGCTGACTCAGTACACGATCACCGGCTATGACGCCTCGGCGCACCTCTCCGAGGAGACGGAGGGCGCTGCCGAAGGCGCAGCCAAGGGCATCTGGCGCTCCATCTTCTACTCCGCCATCGGTGGTTACATCCTGCTTCTGTCGTTCCTGTACGCGGTCCAGGACAAGGACGCCGTGACTGCTGCGGGAGGCGGCGTCCAGATCATCTTCGACCAAGCACTCGGCAACAAGTGGTCATCCGTAGTGCTGCTCATCGCCTCGGTGGGACAGCTCTTCTGCGCGACGGCATGCATGACGTCGTGCACCCGGATGCTGTTCGCCTTCAGCCGCGACGGCGCCGTGCCCGGTGCCCGGTACTGGGCGACCCTCAGCGCCAAGAGGGTGCCCGTGCACGGCGTGTTCCTGACTGCAATCGTGTCCGCGATCCTGACGATCCCGGCGCTGTGGGAGATCAACATCGGCACCGACAAGGAGCCCATCATCGTGAACTACGCCTTCGTGGCCGTGGTGTCGATCGGGGTCATCGGGCTGTACCTGGCGTTCGCGATCCCCATCTGGCTACGTTGGCGAGCGGGAGACCGGTTCGAACAAGGCACCTGGAACCTCGGGCGCCACTGGAGGTGGATGGCCCCGGTTGCCGTCGCGGAGATCGTCGTGACCTCGATCTACTTCGTCCTTCCCACGTCCTACTTCGGTATCCCGTTCACCGACCAGTTCGACTGGAAGTTCGTCAACTACACGGGCATCGTCACGGGTGCGGCGCTGATTGCCTTGTGGGTCGGGTGGCACCTGTCGGCGAAGAAGTGGTTCACCGGCCCGAGGCACACCATCGACCCCGAGGTCGTCGCGGCCTTCGACGAGTCGTAAGGACAGCGGCTGACATCTGTCTCGACCGAGTCTTCGATGAGCGCACCGGGCGCCGCGCCGAGTAGCGGCGATCTGCTCGAGTCGGCGCCCGCGCTCTCGACGGCGGCCGGGGTTCCGGCTTACCAGCGGATCGAGCAGTGGCTGACCGAGCTGATAACCGCCGGAACGCTGACGCCGGGCGATCGGCTGCCGAAGGAGTCCGACCTGGCGTCGGCGCTGGGGGTGAGCCGGATGACGCTTCGGCAGGCGCTGGCGGCGCTGGAGGGGCGCGGTGTCGTCGAGCGGATCCCCGGGCGACGGGGCGGCACGTTCATCGTCGAGCCGACGATCGAGTGTGACATCACCGGCCTCGCGGGCTTCACCGAGCAGCTGCGTCGTGGCCACGTGCGCGCCAGCGCGCGGGTGGTTAGCACCGGACTGGTGGCGGCCTCGACGCGGGTGGCCAGAGCTCTCGACGTCGCGCGGGGCGGGGAGGTCTACGAGGTCGTGCGCGTGCGCCGGGCGAACGGCCAGCCACTGGCGCTGGAGCGCTCCTACCTGCCCGCTGCGCTGTTCCCGGGACTGCTCGACAGGCGCCTGACCGGCTCGCTGTACGCCCGGATGGCGCGCGACTACGACCTGGCGCCGCAGACCGCGACGGAGTACCTCGAGCCGTACGTCGCCGGCGACGCGGTGGCGAGCATGCTCGACGTGCCGGTGGGGTCGGCACTCTTGCGGATCGAGCGTACGGCGGCGAGCGCGGCGGGGCAGCCGATCGAGTACGCCTCGGACCTGTTCCGCCCCGACAGGATCCGGATCACCGTGCGCACGGTAGCCGGCGCGAACGGCACGCTCCGGGCCGCCCCCTAAGGCGAGGCGAGCGACCAAAGCTGCTTCTGGGTCACCACGATGGCGCCTACAGTCTCGCCGAAGAGGTTGACGCTGACCGTCGTACCGGCAGTGGCGAGCGCCACCGGGAGATAGGCATAGGCGATCGAGCGACGCACCGTGTAGCCGTAGCCGCCGGACGTCACCCGTCCGACGACCGAGCCGCCGACGCTCACCGGCTCGCCGCCGACGACGACGGACCGCGGGTCGTCGAGCACGAGACAACACAGCCGCCTCGTGACACCCGCCGCCTTGGCGGCGCGCAGCGCCTCGGAGCCGACGAACCCACCAGGCTTGTCGAGCCGCACGCAGAACCGCAAGCCCGCCTCGTAGGGGCTGGTCTCGGTCGTCAGGTCGGAGCCCCACACCCGGTAGCCGCGCTCGAGCCGCAGCGACTCGATGGCATGGTAGCCGCACGGGCGGAGGCCATGGGCGCTGCCGGCGTCGACAAGTCGCGACCACAGGGCGGCGCCGTACTCGGTGCCGGCAAAGATCTCCCACCCGTGCTCCCCGGTGAAGCTCACCCGCAGCGCCCACACCGGGACGGGTCCGATCGTGATGGACTGAGCCGTCATGAACGGGAAGGCGTCGTCCGACACGTCGGCAGGTGTGAGCGAGCCGACGATCTTCCGCGCCACCGGTCCCCACAACGCGAGGCAGACAAGGGATCCGGTGACATCGTCCACGCTCACGTCGAAGCCGTCATCCCTGGCCCGCTTGCGCAGCCACGCCAGGTCGTGCGTCCCGAACGCCGTGCCCGTCACGACGAGGAACTCGTCCGGTGCGCGCCTGGTGACCGTGAAGTCCGACTCGATTCCCCCACGGGCGTTGAGGGCCTGCGTGTAGGTGACGTCGCCGACCTCGCGAGCGACCTCGTTGTCACACACCCAGTCGAGGAACTGCGCGGCATCTCGCCCGCGGACGCTCAGCTTCGCGAACGACGTCTCGTCGAAGAGCCCCGCAGCGGTCCGGGTGGCGTGATGCTCGGCACCCGTCGCGGGGGACCAGGCACGCCCGGCCCAGCCCCGTGGCCGCAATGTCTCGTCGCCGAGTGCGGCGTTGCTCTCGTAGTAGTTGACGCGCTCCCACCCGGCCTTCTCGCCGAAGCTCGCACCGTGCTCGCGGTGCCAGTCATAGACCGGTGACATGCGTAACGGCCGCCCGGACTCGCGCTCGAGGCCGGGATAGCTGACGTCGTAGTACTTCTGGTAGGTCTCGAGGGTCCGCAGCATGGTGTAGGACGGCGACGCGTACGCCGCCCCGAACCGGCTGACGTCCATGTGCCAGAGGTCGAGGCTCGAGCTACCGTCGAGGATCCACTCGGCCATCATCTTGCCGATTCCGCCAGCGCCGGCGATGCCGTGCGCGCAGAACCCCGCCGCGACGAAGAACCCGGCCACGTCGGTCTCGCCCAGGATGAACTCGTTGTCGGGCGTGAATGCCTCCGGTCCGTTGA
>JBBJMF010000082.1:0-12999 GCA_037719575.1 Nocardioidaceae bacterium | reverse complement strand
AGCGGACCGGACGCGGGGTCGGAACCGTCAACTTCCGGCTGCGGGACTGGCTGGTATCGCGGCAGCGTTATTGGGGCCCGCCGATCCCGGTGATCCACTGCCCGCACTGCGGCGAGGCCCCGGTGCCGGAGGACCAGCTGCCCGTCGTCCTGCCCCATCTGAGCGGGCCGGAGCTGCAGCCAAGAGGCGAGTCCCCGTTGGCGGCGGCGACCGACTGGGTGAAGGTTGCCTGCCCGCGATGCGGGGGTGAGGCGCGGCGTGACACCGACACGATGGACACGTTCGTCGACTCGTCGTGGTACTTCCTGCGCTACCCGACGCCGCACGACACGACGCAGGCATTCGACGTCGAGGCGGTACGGCGCTGGGGGCCGGTCGACCAGTACGTCGGCGGCGTGGAGCACGCGATTCTGCACCTGCTGTACGCGAGGTTCGTGACCAAAGCCCTGCACGACATGGGATACCTGGATTTCGTCGAGCCCTTCACCGCGCTGATGAACCAGGGAGAGGTCATCAACCAGGGCAGGGGGATGAGCAAATCGCTGGGCAACGGCGTCGACCTGGGTGAGCAGATCGCGGCGTACGGCGTCGACGCCGTCCGGCTGACTATAGTCTTCGCCGGGCCGCCCGAGGAGGACATCGACTGGGCCGACCTGTCGCCGGCCGGCTCTTTGCGATTCCTGCAGCGAGCCTGGCGGTTGAGTGGCGACGTCACAAGCCCCGTGGGCGTTGACATTTCGTCCGGCGACCAGGCCCTGCGCAAAATCATTCACCGCACCATTGCCGACGCCACGCAGCTTGTCGAGAGCCACCGGTTCAACGTGATGGTGGCTCGGCTGATGGAGCTGGTCAACGCCACCCGGAAGGCTGTCGACGCCGAGGACGCGCCCGGGCCTTCGGATCCCGCGGTGCGTGAGGCGGTCGAGACCGTGGCGATCTGCCTGAGCCTGGTCGCGCCGTACACCGCCGAGGAGATGTGGGAGCGGCTGGGGCACTCGCCGACGGTGGCGAAGGCCGGGTGGCCGGTCGCCGACCCGGCCCTGCTGGTGCGGGACGAGGTCACCTGCGTCGTGCAGGTGCAGGGCAAGGTGCGCGCGAAGCTGTCGGTGAGCCCCGACGCGACGGAGAGCGAGCTGGAGTCCCTGGCCCTGGCCGACGCGAACGTCCAGCGGGCGGTCGGCGACAGGTCCGTGCGCCGGGTGATCGTCAAGGCGCCGCACGTGGTCAACATCGTCGTCATCTGACCTGGTCCGTTAGGGTCGCCTGTCATGGCGCGCCGTGTGGCACTGGTGTCCGACTCCACGTCGGTCGATGCCTCGATGGCGGCGCGGCTCGACGTCGTCGTGGTGCCGCTGCAGGTGATGATCGGCACGTCGTCATACGACGAAGGGCACGGTGACGCCTCACCGGAGCGGGTCGCGCAGGCCCTGCGATCGCACAAGCAGGTGAGCACCAGCCGGCCGGCGCCCGAGCGCTTCGCGCGGGTCTACCGCGAGGCCGCCGCCACGGGTGCGGAGGCCGTGCTGTCGGTGCACCTGTCCAGCGAGGTGTCGGGCACGTTCGAGTCCGCGCTGCTGGCCGCGCGGGATGTCGACATCGAGGTCGTTGCCGTCGACTCGCGGCACCTGGGGATGGGGACCGGTTTCGCGGTGGCCGCAGCAGCGCGAGCCCTGGACGACGGCGCCGGAGTCGGGGACGCCGCCGAGGTGGCGCGGGCCCGGGCTGCGACGACGACGGGCCTGTTCTACGTCGACACGCTCGAGTTCCTGCGCCGCGGAGGCCGGGTCGGTGCGGCGGCGGCGCTCGTTGGTTCAGCGCTGGCGGTGAAGCCACTGCTGACGATCGTCGACGGCCGGATCGTGCAGCTCGACAAGGTCCGCACGACGAGCCGGGCGCTGGCGCGGCTCGAGGAGATCGCGGTGGAGGCGGCGGGGGAGCAGCAGGTCGACGTCGCGGTGTCCCACCTGGCGAACCCCGAGCGGGCCCACGCCCTGGCCGAGCGACTTCGCTCGCGTGTCCCGCGGATGACCGACGTCGTGGTCACCGAGGTGGGCGCCGTGATCGGTGCCCACGTGGGGCCGGGCATGCTCGCGGTCGTGGTCTCCCCGTACCCGGATCAGAACTCGCGGTAGCCGGCGGTCACCGCATCGGCTCCGTCCCCACATCTGACTCCTCCGAAGTTGTCCACAGGACGCGGTTCGGCAGTGGCCGGAGGGGAGGGCCGCGGCCTAGCGTCGGGCGCATGTTTCGTCGTCGGACCTCGCCGAACGGGGACATCGTGGCCGCTGCGCAGCGGCGTCTGGCCGCGCTGGCCGAGCACCACGCGCCGGGTCGGGAGCTGGTTCCCGGCTCCCGACCCGAGCCCCCCGAGCCGGCGATTCCGCAGCGACTCGACGTGGCGGCTCAGCCTGTGGCCGTCACAGCGGCTGCGGGGCGACACGTCGGGACGCGAAGGACGGAGGTCGGCAGGTGGAGGGTCACGGGGCAGCACGTGACGGTGGTGGCGCTCTGCGTCGTCGTCCTCGTCGTGGCCGTGGCGTGGTGGGCACTGCGTTCGGTGCCGCACGCTGAGCCCGTCAGGGTGAGCAGCGACCGCATCGTGCCGAGCCTCCCCGGCAACACCGCGGGGTCAGTGACGGCGACAGGGACTTCCCCAGCGGGTGTGGTCGGTCTCGGGGCGGTCCCCGGCGTGGGTCAGACGTCCGCCGGCTCGTCGCGGCTCGTGGTCGACGTCGCCGGCAAGGTGCGTCGCCCGGGCATCGTGGAGCTGCCGCCGGGCTCGCGAGTCGTGGACGCGATCGCCGCCGCAGGCGGCGCTAGACCCAGCGTCTCGCTCACCTCGCTGAACCTCGCCCGACTGATCGTCGACGGCGAGCAGATCGTGGTCGGCATCGACGTACCCTTCGTAGGAGGAGCGCCGCCCGCTAGCGGCCTCCCTGATGACGGCGCCACGACCGCCGTCATCATCCCGGTCCAGCTCAACACGGCCACCGCGGCGCAGCTGGACACGCTGCCCGGTATCGGACCGGTCACGGCGCAAGCCATCCTGCAGTGGAGAGCAGACAACGGCCCGTTCATCAATGTCGAGGACCTCCTCGAGGTCTCGGGGATCGGTGACGCGACACTCTCCGACCTCCTGCCCTACGTCTATGTATGACGTCCATGTGTGACGGTGATGGCCGCCTCGGAGCGCGAGCCGCTCGACCTCAGGCTCGCGCCTGCGGCGCTGGCGGCGTGGGGCTCCGCAGCGCTCGGGCTCGGCTGGAGCCCGGGACGCGCGGTGGCGGCCGCGCTTCTGCTCTGGGCGGCGGGAGCGGCTCTGCTCGGTGGCAGACGAATCTCGACTCGTGGTCGCCGCCTTGCTGTCGTGGTGACCCTGGTCGCTGCGGGGGGTGCCCTGGCTGCTGCAGGACTGCGGGCGGACGCGGTGCGCGCCGGACCGCTCGGAGCACTGGCGTCGGAGGGAGCGTCAGTGCACCTGAGCGGACAGGTTCTCAGCGACCCGGTGGCGAAAGACGGTACGTTCGCGCCTTACGTCGTGATGCGGGTGATCGTGCACAGCGTCACCGCCAGGGGAGTCACGACGTCGGTCCGGACGCCGGTGCTGGTGATCGGGGACCCGAGCTGGCTCGACGTCAGGTACGGCGAGGAGGTAGCCGGCTTCGGGCATCTCCAGGAGCCTGAGGGACCTGACCTGGCAGCCGTGCTCGTCGCCGCGGGCTCGCCCTCGCTGATCCATGAAGCGGGCTGGCTGGAGCAGCAGGTCGCGAAGGTCCGTGGTGGCCTCACCGACGCTGGATCGCCGCTCGCACCCCCGCCGCAGGCCCTGCTGCCGGCTCTCGTCGACGGCGACGTGACCGCGATGCCTGAGCAGACGACGGCAGACTTCAAGACGGCGGGTCTGACCCATCTGCTCGCCGTCAGCGGGTCCAACCTGACGTTGGTGCTCGGGTTCGTGCTCCTCGTCGCGCGGTGGGCGCGAGTCCGGGCCCACGGCCTTACCGTTGTCGGGGGGCTCGCGGTGGTGTTCTTCGTCCTGCTCGCTCGCCCGCAGCCAAGCGTGCTCCGCGCCGCGGCCATGGGCGTCGTCGCGCTCGCGGGTCTGTCGAGCGGATCGCGAGCCCGAGGGGTGCGGGTGCTGTGCGTCGCCGTGGTGGCGCTCGTGACCCTCGACCCGTGGCTCGCACGCTCCATCGGCTTCCTGCTCTCGACGCTGGCGACGATCGGCATCCTCGTGCTCGCTCCGCCGTGGCGCGAGCGACTGGCTCGCTGGATGCCGCGTCCCGTCGCCGAGGCGGTAGCCGTCCCGCTCGCTGCCCAGGTCGTGTGCACGCCGGTCGTCGCTGCCATCTCGGGCCAGGTCAGCGTGGTCGCGGTCGTGGCCAATATGGCTGTGGCGCCGGCGATCGGTCCCGCCACGGTGGCGAGCCTGCTGGCCGGGTTGGCGGCGATGGTCAGTAGCCCGCTCGGGCACCTGGCGGGTCGGGTGGCCGGCGTACCGCTGTGGTGGATCGTCTGGGTTGCCGAGCACGGCGCTCGGGTCGCGGGCGCGAGCATCTCGTGGCGGGCGAACCTCGGGTCGATCGCCTTCCTCGCCCTGGTCTGCCTCGCGATCATCGCCGTGCTTCCCGTCGTGCTCCCGAGGCGGCTGCCCTGCCTTGCTGTCGTCGGCCTCCTGGTCCTGGTTCTGTTCCATCCACTCGACAGGTTCGGGTGGCCGCCGTCGGGCTGGGTCATGGTGATGTGCGACGTCGGACAGGGTGACGGCCTGGTCCTCAACGCGGGGCACGGGGTTGCCGTCGTCGTCGACACGGGACTGGACCCGGCCAGCATGGCGCGTTGCCTGCAAGATCTTGAGATCAGCCGGGTCCAGCTCGTGGTGCTCACCCACTTCCATGCCGATCACGTCGACGGGCTGCCGGCCGTGCTGGACGGCTGGCCGGTCTCCGAGATCGAGGTCACGTCGTTGCCCGAGCCGGTGGACCGCTATCGGGCGGTCGTCGCGCTGGCTCGAACGCACCGAGCCCCGATGACCGTCGCCGTGGCCGGGGAGCGGCGGCGGGTCGGTCAGCTGGTGTGGCGCGTGCTCGGCCCGCCAGAGGAGCCCGACCGTGGCAGCGACGAAGGTGGGTCAGCACCCAACAACGCAAGCATCATCATGCTGCTGCGGGTCGCAGGCATGCGCATCCTGCTCGCCGGCGATGCCGAGCCCGAGGAGGAGGACGCCATCATGGCGACCGGCGCCGATCTGCGCGTCGACGTGCTGAAGGAGCCGCACCATGGCTCCGCGGCGCAGGAACCGGCATTCTTAGCCAGCACCCACGCTGCGGTCTCGATGATCTCCGTGGGTGCCGACAACCCATACGGTCACCCCACGCCGCAGACGCTGACGTGGCTGCGGCAGCTGGGTATGGCGGTCTACCGCACCGACCTCGACGGCGACATCGCTCTCGTCGTACGCGATCGTCGACTCAGCGTGGTCACCGGTCGCTGAGCCGAGCCGCGAGAGTGGCCGTCATCCGGGAGTAGGTGACGGTGCGCGGGCTCGAAGCCGATGCTGCGGTAGAGGAACCCTGGCACCGGGTAACCATCGTCGCCTCGAGGGTTGACGTGGGCCGTCAGCGCGCCGGCTCGACGCATCGCGTGCAGGCATGCCAGGTTGACGGCGCGGGCGAGCCCCCTGCGCCGGTACGACGGTGCGCAGCTCACCGGCTCGAGGAGTCCTGCGTGGTTGACGTCGTCGAGCCAGCCGAGAGCGGAGGCCACCAGGTCGCCGCCCCGCGCGACTCGCGCAGTGGCGTGGTGTCGAGCCGGAGCCGTGACACGCGCGCTCGCCAACTCACCGCGCCAGGGTGCCAGAGCAGGTGGCCCGCCGCCAGCCGATATCGCGGGTGGGCTGTCGGCCGCTCGTGGCATGCTGTGCCGATCATGGCGACATCGACGGCTGCCGACCTGCTCGGGACGACAACCCTCATCACCGGCACCGACGAGTTCATGGCGGACCGCACGATCGCGCGGGCCAGGCGGGCGATCTGCCGGTCCGACCAGGACGCCGACGTGTCGGAGCTGCCGGCGTCGAGCCTCGGTCCTGGCGCGCTTGCTGAGATCGCGAGCCCCTCGCTCTTCGCGAGCATGCGCTGCGTCCTCGTCAGCGGTCTTGAGGACCTGCCGGCCGATGCTGTCGACTCCTTGGTCGCGTACGTCGCCTCGCCGGCGCCTGACGTGGCACTCGTCCTCCACCACACCGGCGGTCTCAAGGGGAAGGCGGTGCTCGACAGGCTCCGCGCCGCAGGGGTGAGCGAGGTCAAGGCCACCCCGATGAAGAAGTGGGAGCTGCCCGGCTGGTTGGTCACCGAGTTTCGGCAGCACAGGGCGACGATCGACGAGTCGGCCGCCACAGCTCTGGTCGACGCGGTCGGTGAGGACCTTCGCGCGCTCGCGGGCGCCGCCGACCAGCTGGCGTCGGACGCCGACGGGGCTCCGGTGACCGCCGAGATGGTTCGGCTCTACTTCGGCGGGCGGGCCGAGGTCAAGGGGTTCGCCGTCGCCGACGCCGCGATCGAGGGCAAGGCGAGCGAGGCGCTCGAGCAGCTGCGCTGGGCCTTCGCCGGCCGGGTCGACCCGGTGCTGGTCACCAGCGCGATCGCCGGTGGGCTGCGTGCACTCGCGCGCTTCATGTCGGCGCCGCGGGGGCTCCGCGAGGGTGATCTCGCACGGGAGGTCGGCGTACCGCCGTGGAAGCTCAGGTCGTTGGCCGTGCAGGCGCGGGGTTGGTCACCGCGCGGACTGGCCCTGGCGATCCAGGCGGCGGCAAAGGCGGATGCCGACGTCAAGGGCGCGGCAGGTGACCGGATGTGGGCGTGCGAGCGGCTGGTGATCTCGGTGCTGCGGGCCCGCGCGGTCAGCTGACTGCGGCTGAGACGGGTAGCAGGCCGAGGGTCAGAGGACCGATGCGCGCGAGGCGATCGCTGACTTCTTGTTGGCTGCCTGGTTCTTGTGGATCACGCCTGCCGACGCAGCCTGGTCGAGCTTGCGGCTCGCGGACCTGGCCAGCGCCTGCGCCTGCTCGCTCTCGCCGGCCTCCACGGCCTCGTGGAAGCGACGGATCGAGGTCTTGAGGGCGGACTTGACCGACTTGTTGCGCTCGTGCGCAGCGTCGTTCTGCTTGTTGCGCTTGATCTGGGACTTGATGTTCGCCACGAGTCGATGCTCTCCAAGGTCTGTGATCGGGTGCGTCAGACGTCACGATGATGCGTCGTACGACGACCAGACGCGACCGCCAAGGCTACCAGCGCGCCGGCAACGCGGCCAAATCACCGGGTGAGGCCGGCTTACCTGACTAAAGTCGCAGGGTAGCGTTGACAGGCGAGTAACGTCCTGGATGTGAGACGACTCGTGGTGACAGCACTGGCAGTCTTGCTTGTGGCCAGCTGTAGCGGTGGCTCCCCTGACAAGCAGGAAACCCCCGAACCTTCACTCAAGTAGACCGTCGTACATCACAGCGACGACACCGGCCGTCGCACCCCCCGTAGTGCGGTCCGGACACGGATCGCTCACTGATCGTGAATTCTCAGTCGCTGTCGCCATCGCACGGCGTGAACTGAACAAGAACCCGCCCACCTCGCTGGTCAGCGCCACTGCCGCAGTGAGCAGCGGGATTGTGCCGGATGGAGACTTCCCCCACGGCTGCACATCTGGCCCTCTGCTCACCATCAAGCTGGTCGGGACGTTCGATATCCCCCATAGTGGTGTGCCTGGTCGGAAGTACCTCCCCATACACCAAGTGCTCGTCGTCGCCGACCCAGTGTCTGGCCACCCGTGCATGCTCAGCGTGCAAACAGGGCACAGGACGCCGGACGCCGACGCGACGGTCCTGTTCACCCACTAGCCTCGATTCAAACTGGCTCACTACCGGTGAGGCTGCCGACATCGGACACGGGGAGGAGCCGACCGCGACGACGGGAGGTCTGTCGTCTCGATTTCGTGGCCGGTCTCGCGGACACCGACCGTCGTCTCTGTGCCAGGGTGGCGCCATGACAGATCACCACGGCTCCGCCCGCGACACCGTCGAGGCTCTGCTGGACCGAGTCGACGAGGTCGACCGGCTGGTCAACAGCATCTGCACCCTCAACCCGCTTGCGCTCGACCAGGCCGCTGCGCTCGACGAGGAGCAGGCAGCCGGCCGGTCGCGGGGGCCCTTGCACGGCAAGGCGATCCTCGTCAAGGACAACGTCGACACGGCGGATCTGCTGACCACGGCGGGCTCGTTGGCTCTTGCCGACGTGCCCCCCGGCAGCGACGCGTCCCTGGTACGACGCCTGCGAGCCGCCGGCATGGTGGTGCTGGGCAAGACCAACCTGAGCGAGTGGGCAAACCTGCGCGACGAGGCCTCGACCTCGGGCTGGAGCGCGTACGGCGGCCTGACCCGCAACCCCTATGCGCTCAACCGTTCCGCCGGCGGGTCCAGCTCGGGCAGTGGCGCGGCGGTGGCGGCCCGCTTGGCGCCCTACGCGATCGGCACCGAGACCGACGGGTCCATCATCTGCCCAGCGGCGTACAACGGGTGCGTCGGCATCAAACCGACAGTCGGGCTCGTCCCCGGCGAGGGAGTCGTGCCGATCTCCCGGTCGCAGGACACCGCAGGCTCGATGGCCACGACGGTCCACGAAGCGGCGCAGCTCCTGAGCGTCCTGGCCGGCAACGCCACCGACTACGCCACTCATGCTGAGCGGGGCCGGCTTCAGGGGAAGCGGATCGGTCTACCACGCAAGGAGTTCTGGGGCTACAGCCCGCTGGCGGACGCCGCTGCCGAGCGAGCGGTCAGGCTGCTGGCGGCCGAGGGTGCTGTCATCGTCGACAACACCGACCTGACCTCGATGGTCGACTACGGGTTCGACGACGAGCTGCTCGTGCTGCTGTCGGAGATCAACGCCGGGATGACCGACTACCTGGCGACCCGGCCGGAGGGTGCGCCGCGAACGCTCGCGGACATCGTCGAGTTCAACCACGCGCATGCGGACGAGGAGCTGCGGTTCTTCGGCCAATCGTTCTTCGAGCGGGCGCTGGAGGCGCCGGCGCCCGGATCGCGGGACTACCTGGCCGCCAGAGCTGCCTGCCTGGCGCACGGGCGTGACGACGGCATCGATGCGGTGCTGCGGGAGCACAGCCTGGACGCCTTGCTGTCCCCGGCCTACAGCCCGGCGATCCCCATCGACCTGGTCAACAGCGAGCACCACTGGGGGTCGTGCACGCAGCCCGCCGCGATGGCTGGCTACCCGCTGCTCACCGTCCCCGCAACGCTCGTACACGGACTTCCGGTCGCCGTGGCGCTGTGGGGCACGGCGGGCAGCGAGACCACGTTGGTCGAGATCGCGGCGGGCTACGAGGCGGCGCGCGACGCAAGCGACGGGCCACTCCCCGAGCCGACGTACCCGCAGTTCGTCTGAGACGAACGCCGTGACCGACGACCGCCCGCCGCTGCTCGTCGAGCCGCTGCGAACCGACCGCCTCGACCTGACTCCGCTCGACCCCGCCGCGGACGCCTCCTCCTTGCACGTGATGCTCGGCGACCCGCAGGTGCACCGCTTCGACACCGACGCCCGGGCCTCGGGCTCGGTGAAGCAGACCGAGGCGCGGTTGCGGCTCCAGGTGCTGACCAACGGTGGGGCCTCGTGGGCGATCAGGCTGCGGGGAGCGGAGCCGATCGGCACCATCGGTGTGTACGCCGACCAGGGCACCACGATCCGCGGCCTGGGTTGGAGCCTGGCTTCGTCGTACTGGGGGCGGGGCATCGCCAGCGAGGCGGCCCGCCTGGTGGTTCCGTTCCTGCTGGCGCAGCCGGGCGTCGACGGGCTCGAGGCGTGGACGGACTCGCGCAACCTGGCGTCGATCGCGGTCGCACGAGCTGGCGGCATGAGCGAGCGCGGCCGGCTGCCGCGGGTCTACCGCGACCACGTCGCGCAGACGGTGGTGATGGCGCGAGCGGCGGTGCCGGTGGAGCCGGACGTCTTCGGAATCGCGACAACACTGGTGGTGGAGGACGTCGAGGAGACCGTCCAGCTGCTGCGCCGGGGGCTCGGCCTGCACGTGGCGTGGGAGGTCGGCGATCCGCCGACTCTCGTCTTCCTCGCGGTCGAGCCATGGTCGGGGAGCCCGGGGATCCGAGTTGCGAAGGGGGCGGGGCCGCTGAGCCCGACCGAGCTGGTGGTCGATGTCGGGATCGCCGTCGAGGCCGTGCGAGCCAGGGTCGCGGCGGCCGGCCTGACCGTGGTCGAGGAACCGGCCGACGAGCCGTGGGGCCGTCGGGACATGATGTTCCGGCTGCCTGGTGGCCACTCGGTGCGGGTCAGCGGTCCTTCGTCGCCATCGGATGTCTGAGGGGGATCGACGGCCACCAGACCCGGTCGGTCCCGGCGGCGGGCTGCTCGATCGGGAAGACTGCACGGCATGGGCGTGCGCAAGATCGGGGTCGAGGAGGAGCTCATGCTCATCGACCCCGAGAGCGGGACACTGCGTCCCGTGTCGCACCTCGCCCTCGCGGCCCAACGGGCGCGCGTAGGTTCCGCGGCCGAGGAGACCGAGTTCGGCGCGCGGTCGGGCCTCGAGCAGGAGCTGTTCCTCCAGCAGATCGAGACAGGGACGCGGCCGCTGGAGTCGGCCGACGACCTGCGCGCCGACCTGGTCGGCTGCCGCCGGGAGGTCGCGACGTCCGCGGCGTCGGTGGGGGCTGCGCTGATCGCGGTCGGCTCGCCGGTGCTGCGCACCGCCGACGAGCAGGTGACACCCAAGCCACGGTACGAGCACATCATCGAGGAGTTCGGAGAGGTCGGGCGGCAGGGGTCGGTGTGCGGCATGCATGTGCACGTCGACGTCGCCGACGACGAAGAGGGCGTCGTGGTCATCGACGGGTTGCGGCCGTGGCTGCCGGTGCTGCGCGCGATGAGCGCCAACTCGCCGTACTGGCACGGCCGGGACACCGGCTATGCCAGCTGGCGCTCGCAGGTCTGGGGACGCTGGCCGAGCGCCGGACCGTCGGAGCCGTTCGGCGACCCCGCGGGGTACCGCGCAGCGACCGAGGCCCTCGTCGAGAGCGGCGCCGCTGTCGACCTCGGCGGGCTCTACTTCGACGCCCGTCTGTCGCAGAGCTACCCGACCGTCGAGGTGCGCGTCTTCGATGCGACGACCGATCCCGAGGACGTCGTCCTGCTGGCCCTGCTCACGCGCGGGCTGGTCTCGACGATCGCTGCCCCGCGATGGCGAGACCGCGACCGGGCCATGCCGTGGCGTCACGAGATGCTGAGGGCCGCCCACTGGCGGGCATCGCGGTTCGGGTTGACCGAGGACCTGCTGGACCCGCTCACGGCCCGTCGCGAGTCCTCCCAGACGGTCGTCGTCAAGCTCGTGGGGCAGGTGGGCGACGCTCTTCGCGAGACCGGCGACCTCGACCGGGTGATGCGTGGCGTCGAAGCGCTCGCGGCCCGGGGCACCGGAGCGAGCCGGCAGCGCGCGGTCGGGGAGCGGGCGGGAGTCCGGGCGGTCGTCACCGACCTCCGGGAACGCTTCGACGCCTCTCTGGGGTGAGCCGGACCAGCCCTCAGACGGTGAGGCGGTCGCGGAGCCAGCTGCGGGTGACGTCGGCGTACCACTGCTGGTGGTCGCGAAGGTGCGGTGAGTACGCCGGCACCGGGTCGGTCATGGCAATGCCCCAGTACGACCAGAGCAGCGCGAGCAGCGAGTCGATCGCGTGCGGGTCGACGTCTCGGGTGAGCGGATGCACCCGGAGGATCTCCTCCACGTCGTGGCCGTCGCCCCGCGCTGACAACAGGATGCACACCAGGTCGATCCATGGAGCGCCGAGCGCGGGGAAGTTCCAGTCGACGAACCACACCTCGCCCGCGTCGCTGATCAGCACGTTGTCGTCACGCAGGTCCAGGTGGACCAGGCTGTCGCCGACCAACAGTGCTGCCGAGTCGGCGCACAGTCGCTCGGCGGTGTCGAGCCAGGCGTCAGAGCCTTGCAGCTCGCGCACTCGTCCGAGCCGGTTGCCGAAGTCGACAACGATCTCGTCGTAGACCGCAGTCAGGCCCAGCTCGGGAGGCGGCGCCGCCAGGGCTGGGGCCAGGTCTGCCAGCTTGTCGAGGACGAGGCGCAGCTCGTGGTCTTGCCACGGCCGTCGAGGTGGCCGCCCCTCGACGTACTCGAGACCGAGTAGCACCCACCGTTCGCCCTCGCTGTCCACCTCCCGCGTCCAGAGCAGTGGGGGAGCGGCGAACCGGGGACCGAGGGCTCGCAGCTTGCGCGCCTCCTCCCGGTAGGCGCTGCTGAGCGGCCACTCGTGGCGCCGGTCGTCGGCGCTCGACGCCGCCTTGACGAACACGCGCGACTCGTCGGCAAGGTCGAGCCGGCTGGCGAAGCCGGGGGTGAAGCCGGTCCCCGCCGACCAGGTGTCGATGACCGCGCACCCGGCTGCTTCCTCGATGTGCTCGCGGACGGCGACCGGCAGGTCGTCCCAGCGGGGCCGCCGCGCCGTGGCTCGAACCGGGATAGACGTGCCGTCGCTGGTGACCACGGTGTCACGCGTCCAGGAGACGGCCTCAGCCTCGGTCCGATGCGGGTGCTGGGACGCCATACAAGAGGATCATCCGGCAAGCCTGGCCTGACCTCCACCAGGTTTGTGACTGCCACCCGACCTAGGACGTTTGCCTGGCTAGCCACCCAGGTGGCCCCTGAGCCACCCAGATCCGGGTGGCTCAGGGGCCGTTTGCCTGGTGAGCCAGCCAAACGCGGCGCGCGAAAGCGAGCGAGGGAGGGGCCTGGCGGCGTGGGATGATGGGCTCCTGGCGCGGGTACGAGGTACCGCGCCGCCTGACACACCACCCCCACCGGAGAGCGCTCTGTGCCCCCCATCCCTGTCCCGGCGCCGAAACCCGGCTCCACCGACCCAGCGATCATCCGCAACTTCTGCATCATCGCCCACATCGACCACGGCAAGTCGACGCT
>JBBJMF010000081.1:0-13004 GCA_037719575.1 Nocardioidaceae bacterium | reverse complement strand
ACCTCCCAGCCACGCCGAGCGTCCCCACCCGCCCTGGGCAGAACCGCTAGCCAGCCAACCGCCCCCGGGGCCCCCCAGCTCTGGGTGGCAAAAGGGGTATCTGCGTGGCGAGCCAGGCAAACTCTCCGGCGTCGTCGGAGCGGCCCGGCTGGCCAGGCACATCCCCCGAGGCTCAGGCGACGAACTCGACCTCGTGGTGGGGCGTGATCGTGGACGTCACACCGGGGTAGCTGACGTTCCAGAGGCACATGTTCGTGTGCGCGACGATCTGCTTGGCGCTGATCGGCACCTTCTCGCCGTCGGTCATGTCGAACATCGAGTCCTCCGTGGTATGGGCGTCCTCCACCAGGGTGAGGTCGAAGCCCTCGACCAGGGTGCGGATGGTGGTCGCGCGGATGCAGGCGTCGGTCTGGGCTCCCGCGATCACCAGATGACCAACGCCGAGCCCGTCCAGGGTCTCGCGCAGGGTGGTTTCCGCGAAGGAGTCCGGGAACCGTTTGGCGACCACGATGTCGTCGTCTCCTGGCCTGATCGCCTCGACCATCTGCCAGGCGTCGGAGCCCCGCTCCATGCCTTCGTCCTCCTCGTGCTGCACGTAGACGACGGGTGTGCCCTCGTCCTTGGCCCGCCGGATCAAGGTGGCGATGCGGGCGACGACCTCGTCTGCCTGCCAGGCGTCCGCCATCACGGAGTTCTGCACGTCGATGACGACGAGCGCGGTCTTGCGAGCTGAGGTATCGGGCATGGGTTGCTCCCTTGACGAGTGTCCGGTGACGTGTGACTACGCTAGGGCCAAATGAGGACACTTTCCGACCGGATACATCAGGGAGTACCGAGGTGACGACGAGCCCTGCAGGCCGGGTGCTGACGGTGCTCGAGCGGGTCCAGGAGCGGCCCGGAGTCACGGGCCCGCAGCTCGCCGCCGAGATCGGGGTCAGCGCGCGGACGGTGCGGCGGTACGTCGCCAACCTGCAGGACCTGGGCATCCCGGTGGAGCCCACCCGTGGTCGCCTCGGCGGCTACCGACTTCGATCCGGCTATCGGATGCCCCCGCTCATGCTCAGCACCGACGAGGCGGTCGCGGTGACCCTGGCCCTTGCGGCGATGCGCCGGCCGGCCGCCAGCGAGTCGGAGGCTGGTGCCAGCGAGCCCGAAGACAGCGCTGCTGTCACTGCGCTGGCGAAGCTGGTCAGGGTGCTGCCCAGCGTTGTCGCCACCCGGGTGGGGCAGGTCCTCACGGCGGTGTCGGCGCCGACCGAGTCAGCTGCGTTCGCGGGGCCGACACCGGAGCCCGGGCTGCTCGCGTCGCTCGCCGAGGCGGTCGTGGGACGGCGCCGATGCCGGCTGCGGCACCGCTCGCAGCACGGCTCGGTGACGGTTCGCGAGGTCAACCCGTACGGTGTCGCGGCAGTCCAGGGCCGGTGGTACGTGCACGGCTGGTGTCACTTGCGACAGGCCCGTCGTAGCTTCCGGATCGACCGCATCGACCGGGTGGACCTGTTGTCGACGGCGTTCTCGGCACCGGAGGGGCTGGACGTCGTGGCAGCTGTCGAGGAGTCGCTCGCGCTGGCCCGCCCAGAGTGGTCGGTGGCGCTCGTGGTGCACGCCCCGCTCGCCGAGGTCGAGGAGTGGGTGCCGCGACACCTCGGCGTGCTCGCGTCCCTCGATCCCGAGACGACGCGCCTGCGGTCGTCGACGAGCAACCTGGACTACTTCGCCTGGCGCATCAGCGACCTTCCGTTCGCGATGACCGTGGTGACTCCCGACGAGCTCCGCTCGGCGTTTTCGCGTCACGCCGAGCGGATGCTCGCTGTCGCCCGCGGCTACGCTTCACCGCATGACTGAGGCGACCGGTATGGGGTTCGAGACGCGGGCGATCCACGCGGGACAGGTCGCCAACGCGGAGAACGGCGCTGTGATGACGCCGATCTACGCCACCAGCACCTACAAGCAGGACGGCGTCGGCGGGCTCCGCGGTGGCTACGAGTACTCCCGGACCGGCAACCCCACGCGCCGGGCCCTCGAGGAGTGCCTGGCCGCCCTCGAGGAAGGCGCCCGCGCAGTGGCCTTCTCCTCCGGCATGGCAGCCGAGGACGCACTCCTGAGGGTCGTCTGCAGCCCGGGTGACCATGCCGTCATCCCTACCGACGCGTACGGCGGGACCTACCGGCTCTTCAAGCAGATCTTCGAGCCCTGGGGCGTCGACCACACGCCCGCACCGGGGGACGACCTGGACGCCATCGCGAGCGCCATCGAGCCCGGCCGCACCAGGGTGATCTGGATCGAGACACCGAGCAACCCCCTCCTCGGGATCGCCGACATCTCGGCGATCGCCACCCTGGCGAACGACAACGGTGCCCTGCTGGTCGTGGACAACACCTTCGCCACGCCCTATCTGCAAAGGCCCCTGGCGCTCGGGGCGCATGTGGTGATCCACTCGACGACGAAGTACGCGGGAGGGCACAGTGACGTGGTCGGAGGTGCGCTCGTCACGGCCACGGACGAGCTGGGTGCCGCCGTGGCGACATTCCAGAACTCCACGGGGGCGGTTGCCGGACCGTTCGACGCTTACCTCACGCTGCGGGGACTGAAGACGCTGGCGGTCCGGATGGACCGGCACTGCGACAACGCGGAGCGGATCGTCGAGGCTCTTGTGTCGCACGACGCGGTCGGCGAGGTCTGGTATCCCGGCCTGAAGAGCCACCCCGGCTACGAGGTGGCGGTTCGCCAGATGACGCGCTTCGGCGGCATGGTGTCGTTCCGGGTGAGAGCCGGCGTCGAGGCGGCTCGTCAGGTCTGCGAGCGGGCCAGGATCTTCACCCTCGCCGAGTCGCTCGGCGGTGTCGAGTCCCTCGTCGAGCTCCCGGCCACGATGACCCACGCATCGGTTGCCGAGTCACCGCTCGCGGTCCCCGCCGACCTGGTCCGCCTGTCGGTCGGCATCGAGTCGGTCGAGGACCTGCTCGGCGACCTCGACGCGATGCTCGGCACCTGACCCGAGACCAGGTCAGACCACCGCCGGCATGGAGCTCGCCTACTGCGTCGACTTCGGGTCGACGTTCACCAAGGCGGCCCTCGTCGACGTCGAGGAAGGTCACCTTGTCGGCACGGCAAGTCACCGGACCACGATCGAGACGGATGTCCTCGACGGTTGGGACGCCGCGCGAGCAGAGCTGGAGTCTCACCTCGGCAAGGGTCGACCCGCACGGATCCCTGTTCTCGCGTGCTCGTCCGCGGGCGGCGGGCTGCGGATCGCCGTGGTCGGCAACGAGGAGCTGGTCACCGCTGAGGCCGGCCGCCGGGTGGCGCTGTCCAGCGGCGGCCGCGTCGTCCTCGTGTCGTCGTATGACGTGCAGCTGGCCGTATTGCGCGCGAGCCGGCCAGACGTGGTGCTTCTCGTCGGCGGCACCGACGGGGGAAACGCGGACGTGTTGCTGGGCAACGCCGCTGCGCTCGCCGCTGCCCGCTGGCCGGGTCCGGTGGTGGTGGCCGGCAACACCGAGGCGGCAGGTGAGGTGAGGGGACTCCTTGGCGCCGCCGCAGTGCCGTTCGTCGTTGCCCAGAACGTCCTCCCGCAGATCGGGGTGCTCCAACCGGATAGCGCACGCGGTGCCATCCGCGACATGTTCCTGCGCCACGTCATCGGCGGCAAGCACCTGTCGCGTCGCGCGGACTTCACCTCGATGGTCCAGGGGGCCACCCCGGACGTCGTGCTGAGGGCGGTCGAGCTGCTCGCCACCGGTCTCGGCCCGGACCGGCCAGGAGCCGGAGACGTCGTCGTGGTCGACGTGGGCGGTGCGACGACAGACGTCCACTCCGTCGTGGAGCTGGACCCCGAGACCGCCGTGCTGGGCCGCGAGGTGGTGGCCACCGTCCCGGTCACTCGCACGGTCGAGGGCGACCTCGGGATGCGGTGGAGCGCGATGTCGACAGTCGAGGCGGCGGCCATGGCCGGTGTGCCCGTCTCGTCCGGTCTCGCCGCGGCCGCCCAGGTGAGGCGCGACGACCCGGCGCTGGTCCCCGGCTCTGCCGCGGAGAGGCGCGCCGACCTCGAGCTCGCGTCAGTCGCCGTAGCCATCGCCGTACGGCGCCACGCCGGCCGCCAGCAGGTCGTGTTCAGCCCCGAGGGCAGGCTTCTCGAGCGGGACGGCAAGGACCTCAGGCAGGTCGACCTGCTCGTGGGGTCAGGCGGAGTGCTCCGTCATGCCGGCATCCCCGAGGCGCTGGCCGTGCTTGCCGCAGGGGCGGGGGACCACGTCGACGGTGGGTGGCTGGTCCCGCGCCGGCCGCGACTGGTCGTGGACGCCGACTACGTGCTCGCCGCGACCGGGCTCCTCGTCGAGGAGCATCCGAGCGCGGCGTACAGCCTGCTGACGGAGCTCCGCGAGGCAGGGCCGACGGGCTGAGCGACGGGCTCAGTGCGCGACTGCGATCGCCTCCGAGTCGGCTTCGGCCGCAACGTCTCGCGCCGCCTGACGTGCCTTGAGCGGCACCTCGCGGATGAACAGCGAGACCGCGAGGGCGACGACCACGACCGGGATGGCCCACAGGAACACGTCGTGCAGCGACCCCGCGTAGGCATTCAGCACGTAGCGGTGGACCGGCTCCGGCAGCTGCTGGATCCTCTCCACGTTGCCCGTGACGCTGCTCCCGCCGATCTGCGCCGCTGTGCCGCCGCTACCGCCGAGCTGGTCGGACAGATGGGTGGCGAAGCGGGCCGTCAGGATCGCTCCGAACACGGCTGCGCCGAACGTGCCACCCATCGAGCGGAAGAAAGCCACCGAGCTCGTGGCCGTGCCCATGTGCCGCCTGTCGACGGCGTTCTGCACGATCGTGATGATGATCTGCATGCTGAGGCCGAGGCCGGCGCCGAACAGCCAGAAGTAGAGACCGGCTTGCCAGTAAGGAGATCCGACGCTCAGGGTCGAGAGCAGATACAGCGCGGCCATCACCGTCGCGGCACCCATGATCGGGAAGATCTTGTAGCGACCGGTCCGGCTCATGATGACTCCGGACGAGATCGACGTCGAGAAGATACCCACCACCATGGGCAGCAGCGCCAGCCCTGAGCGCGTGGGGCTCATACCGTCGACGACCTGCAGGTAGACGGGCAGGAAGACGATGCCGCCGAACATCGCGAAGCCGATGATGAAGCTGTAGAGGTTGCTGGTCCGGAAGACGGAGATGTCGAAGAGCTCCAGCGGGATGATCGGCTCGGCTGCCCGGGACTCGACAAGGACGAAGAGCCCCGTCATCAACAGGCCACCCAGGACGAGACCGACGCCGAGCCCGGATCCCCAACCGTGGTCGGGGCCGGCCCATGTCGCGTAGAGCAGGAACGAGCTGACGCCGGCGACGATCGTGGTGGCACCGAGGTAGTCGATGGAGTGGTCGCGCCTGACGTGCTTCATCGTGAGGGCCGACGACGTGATGGCAAGTGCCGCGATGCCGATGGGGATGTTCACGTAGAAGATCCAGCGCCAGCCGGGTCCGTCGGTGAAGAACCCGCCGAGGACCGGGCCGAGCACGCTCGAGGTCCCGAAGACGGCGCCGAAGTAGCCGCCGTAGCGTCCCCGCTCGCGAGGCGGCACGATGTCGCCCATGGTGGCCAGGGCGAGCGCGAACAAGCCTCCGCCGCCGAGGCCCTGGACCGCGCGGAACGCGATCAGCTCGGTGATGCCCTGCGCCAGACCGGCCAGCAGCGAGCCGGCCAGGAACGTCATGATCGCGATCTGGAAGACGAGCTTGCGTCCGTAGAGGTCGGAGATCTTCCCCCAGAGGGGCGTCGACGCGGTCTGGGTCAACAGGTACGCCGTAACGACCCAGGAGAGCTTGTCGATGCCGCCGAGCTCGCTGGTGATGCGGGGGAGCGCCGTACCGACGATCGACTGGTCGAGCGCCGCGAGGAACATGCCGGCCATCAGCCCGCCCATCACGACGAGGATCTGACGATGGGACAGGTAGCCGTCGGAGTCGGGCGTGGGACCGTCGGGCCGCTGGTCTGTCATGAGGGGAGGCTCCGTGACTCGTCGAGGTCGTTGGCGTCGCGCAGGTCGCTCGCGAGCCGGGTGAGAAGGATCGTGAGACGAGCCTTGTCGGCGTCGTTCCAGGGGTCGAGGGCGAGCTTGATCCGCGCGAAGCGTCGCCGGAAGGCTGCCTGCATGTGCTCCTCGCCGTGGCTGGTGAGGCGGACCAGTGATGCCCGGCCGTCCGCCGGGTCTGTCGTCCGCTCGATGATCTGCCTGTCCTCCAGCTGCTTGATCTGGCGGCTGACCGTTGACGCGTCGAGCTCGACCTGAGCGGCCAGGTCGCTGACCCGCATCGCCTGACCGCACATGAGCGCCCTCGCCAGGGGGAACGTCGAGGGGTCGACCTGGTCCTCGGGATGTCGGGTGCGCACCTTCCGGCCGGCCTGCATCAGCAGGCGGACAACGGCCTCCTCCGGGGACGCTGGGTCGTCACCAGGCGTGCCGCCTGGCGTGAAGTAGTTTTGTTGCATGGCGCAAGCATATATCTAAATGCGTGCAGCATGCAACTTCTTCGCGGATATGCCAGTTCGCTGGGATGGCTATGAGTGGCGTACGTCGGTCAGGTGCGCGAAGACCACCGTGTTGCCGACGTAGTGGCCGCTCGAGTCGTCGAAGTTGCTGCACGTGATCAGCCTCAACGTCGGGTCCGAGAGCTGCGCGCCGTAGATCTGGGCGATCGGGAAGTCGGCGTGGGTCGGGTAGGCGCGAACGGCGTTGACGGTGAACACCGCCGTCGAGCCGTCCACCCGGGTGACCACGATTCGGTTGCCCGGCTGCAGGGCGCCGAGATGGTAGAAGATCGAGGGGCCCTCGATGGTGTCGACATGGCCCTCGAGAACGGCCGGACCCGCCGCCCCCGGTGTCGCCGACTGGTCGTACCAGGCGACCTTGTTGAGATCGGGACCGGGTTGCGGAACGGCCAGCGTGCCGTCGGCGTTCTTGCCGATCGAGATGACGTCGGTGTGGACGCCGATCGCCGGGATGTCGATACGGGAGGGGGAGGACGCCACCAGCGTGAGAGGCCCAGCTGGCGTCGTGGTTGCCGGTGGAGGACGCTGCGGCGGCGCCGCGGTGGACGGCCGGCTCGAGGTCGTGGGCGGGACGACGATGCGTCCCGACGCCCGAGGCTCCTGCGGTGCCGCATCCTGCGACGAGAGTGCGAACACGATCGCGACGACGCCGGCGACGCCGACCACCAGGGCGAGCGCATACAGCATGCCCTGGCGGGCGACGCGGCCGGTTGTCATCTCCGGTGTCCGTCTCGACATCTCAGATCAGCGCTGGTTGTCGACCTCGACCGCGGTGCGTCGACGGGCCAGAACCGTGGCCGCGCCGGCCGCGGCAAGTAGGCCGCCACCCAGACCGAACAGGGTGAGGTTCTCGGTGCCGGCGGTCGACCCGTTCCCGGTCTGGGGCGCGGTCGGCCAGGCACTGAGGGCGCCGCACAGTGCCGGAGACGTCGCAGCCAGCGGCAGCGAGGGCACCAGGTCGCTCTTCTCACCTTGAGCCTTCTTGCTCAGCGTCGCCGGGTCGAGCCCGTGGACGACGATCACCGCTGTTCCGGACTTGATGGACTGGACGACATCGTTGCTCAACGTGATGGTGCGGGAGTAGTCGAGGCTCGGCCCAGCAGGGGCGATCTGGAGGTTCGTGCTAGCGGCCGGGCTGGTATCGCCCGACACGGAAAGCGTCGTGCCGATGCCCCCGTAGGACGGGTTGCCCTCTGTGGTGCTGATGACCCCGTCCGCATTCTCGTCGGCAGACATCGTGGGGCAGATCCCCTTGGCGCCGACGTGGATGTGCTGCACGTGGGGGTACGCTGCGCCGCCGAAGGTGGGAGCCAGCCCCGCCCAGTGCTCGGTGATCGTGGCCTGGGTGCCGTTGAGCGTCAGGCTGAGCATCCCGGAGCCGGTTGCGTGGTTGAGTGCGGTGAGCGTGGCGCCGTAGCTGGTGCCTTGGTCGGCTGAGGCGGACGTCACCGGAGAGACGGCTACTGCGAGAGCCGCGGTGGCCAATGGCAGAAGCAGTCGTCGAGAAGTCTTCATGGAAAAGCGATCCTTCCTTCTTGGTATGTCGTGGATTCGGAGCAACGACGGGCAGGGATTGCTCCGGATGGCTCGCCAATCCGCAATCGGCACCAGAGCGAATCGTGCAGGAGAGTGAGCTTCCGTGATTCATGGATGCAGGGACGAGATGCCGGCATGACCTGGGGATGGAGCACAGCACAACATCGACATCGACCTGGCCAAGATCTGCTGCTCGTGGCGGGTGCTGCTGCGGTCGCGATGGTCGCCGGCTGTGGATCGGCACCCGCCGGGTCGAGGTCCGCTGTCGACCTCGAGGACTCTCCTGGGCTGACCATGTCGCCGGGGATGCAGATGTCCGAGCCACCGGGGCGCGGTCCGGGCCCGACCCAGTCGGCCCGGATGGTCTGTGGCACGGAGATCCACCACGCCGTCGCCCAGACGTTCGTGCTGCCGGCTCTCGCACCAGGTGCCTCGAGCTGGCACAACCGGCTGTTCACCTGCAACTACCGGCTCCCGGGCGGGCCGCTCTCGCTGTCGGTCAAGGACTCGATGGATGAGTCCTCGGGCCGGGCGTACTTCACCGCGCTGCGCACGGGGGACGGGTCCCCGCCGCTGCTCCGCGGGCTCACTGCGTTCGGGCTGCCGTCGTACCAGACCCCGGAGGGCACCGTCGTCTTCCTGAAGGACGGCAAGACCCTCGAGGTCGACGCCACGGCGCTTCCGGCTGACGCCGGGCCACGTGACGAGTCGCGGACCGACGTCGCCTATGCCATCGCCGCCGACGTCATCGGTTGTTGGAGCGAATAGCCGCTGGGTCACCGGCTGAGGTGGCCGGGTCACACTAGGCTGCGGGCATGACCGTCGTCGTGCCCTCGGTGACGCTGGCCCAGATCGAGGCGGCCCGCGAGCGACTCAAGGGCACCGCGCTCGTCACGCCGATGGAGAGCTCGCGCTGGCTCAGCGGGCTGACCGGCACCGACGTCCACCTGAAGTGCGAGAACCTCCAGCGCACCGGGTCGTTCAAGATTCGCGGAGCCTACCTGCGCATCAGCAACCTCACACCCCAGGAGCGCGCACGAGGCGTCGTCGCCGCCAGTGCGGGCAACCACGCGCAGGGCGTCGCGTTGGCGGCTCGGCTGTTGGGGACAGCAGCCACCGTGTTCATGCCGTACGGCGCTCCGATCCCCAAGGAGAACGCCACCCGCGGCTACGGTGCCGAGGTCAGGTTCGCCGGTCACACGATCGACGAGGCACTGGTGGAGGCCCGGGCGTTCGAGGCGGAGACCGGGGCGGTCCTCATCCATCCGTTCGACCACGTGGACATCGTGACCGGCCAGGGCACCTGCGGGCTCGAGATCATCGAGCAGGTCCCCACTGTCAAGACGCTTCTCGTGCCGACCGGGGGCGGGGGCTTCATCGCCGGGGTCGCCACGGCGGTCAAGGCCAAGCGGCCCGACGTCACGGTCATCGGTGTGCAGGCCGAGTCGGCGGCGGCGTACCCCCCGTCGCTGCGCAGTGGACGGCCGGTCGCACTCCGGTCGATGGCCACGATGGCGGACGGCATCGCGGTGGGCTGCCCCGGCGACGTACCCTTCGCCGCGATCCAGCGCAACGTCGACGGGATCCGCACGGTCTCCGAGGAGTCGTTGTCGACAGCCCTGCTGGCGCTCATGGAGCGTGCCAAGGTCGTTGTCGAGCCGGCGGGAGCCGCCGCCGTGGCCGCGCTGCTCGACACGCCGCACGACTTCAGCGGCCCGGTCGTCGCCGTGCTGTCCGGCGGCAACATCGACCCGCTGCTGCTGATGCGGGTGATCAGGCACGGGATGGCGGCCCAGGGTCGCTATCTCACAATCCGTTGCCGGATCCCCGACCGACCAGGCGGCCTCGCCCGGCTGCTCTCCGAGCTCAGCGCCGCTGACGCCAACATCTTGGACGTGGTGCACGAGCGGACGTCGGAGACGCTGCCGCTGGACCAGGTGGAGGTCGTCCTCCAGCTCGAGATGCGCGGGCAGGAGCACCGCGAGCTGCTGCTCAAGCAGCTCGACGAGCACGGCTACCGTCCCACGGTGACCTGACCGCACCCCGCTGGCTGGCCGGTGGCAGCCGACAGCTTGACTCTGATGTCATCATGATGTCAACATAGTGCCTCCCAGACACCAGGTGGCTCTCGACCAGGAGCAGAAGGAGGTCGCATGACAACCGTTGCCGTCGAGGCGCGGGACCTGGTGAAGGTCTTCGCCTCGAGGAAGTCCAAGGTCAGGGCGCTCGACGGGCTCTCGATCTCGGTGCCGGAAGGCACCGTGCTCGGCCTGCTGGGACCCAACGGGGCAGGCAAGACCACGGCCGTCCGGGCGCTGGCGACGCTGGTGTCCTTCGAGTCCGGCTCGGCGAGCGTGCTCGGCCACGACGTGCAACGCGAGCCCGACCTCGTACGCCGGTCGATCGGCCTGTCGGGCCAGTACTCCGCCGTCGACGACAACCTGACCGGCAAGGAGAACCTCTGGCTGTTCGGTCGGCTCTACGGCCTGCCCACCCGCGAGGCCAGGTCCAGGGCGGACGACCTGCTGGAGCTCTTCGACCTGTCCGACGCCGGAGACCGGGTGGCCAAGACCTACTCAGGGGGGATGAAGCGACGGCTGGACCTGGCCGGCGCTCTGGTCGCGTCGCCCCCCGTCCTCTTCCTCGACGAGCCGACGACCGGTCTCGACCCGCGCAGCCGTCTCGACCTGTGGCAGGTGATCCGCGAGCGGGTCGCCGCGGGAACGACACTGCTGCTCACGACGCAGTACCTCGAGGAGGCCGACGCCCTCGCCAGCCGGATCGCCGTGATCGACCACGGCCACCTGATCGCGGAGGGCACCTCGGACGAGCTGAAGGCGCAGGTCGGCGGCGAGCGGATCGAGATCGTCGTGCGCGACGGGTCCCGGCTCGACGAGGCCGAGCAGGCGCTTCGCGGTCTTACTCCTGATGGCAAGGCGACGAGCGACACTGCCATCGACCGGCACAGGCGTCAGGTAAGTGCCGCGGTCAGCGGTGGTTCGTCCGTCCTCGTGGAGGCGATCCGCGAGCTCGACAGCCGTGGCATCGCGATCGACGACGTGGCGCTGCGACGGCCCACGCTCGACGACGTCTTCCTCAGCCTGACCGGCCATGCCGCCGAGCTCGTTGCCGACGAGCCCGCAGCCACGAGACCCGTTCCGGAGAAGGTGCGATGACGACCCAGCTCACGTCGACCAGGCACGGCAACGCGCTGAGCGACGCCATGCTGATGACCTGGCGGAACCTCAAGCAGATCCCTCGGGTGCCGGACAAGCTCGTCTACGGCACGATCCAGCCGATCATGTTCGTGGTGCTGTTCGCCTACGTCTTCGGTGGCGCGATTCCCATCGGCGGCGAGTCCAGCGCGGCGGCGTACCGGGAGTTCCTGATGGCGGGGATCTTCGCGCAGACGATGGCGTTCGCCGTCGCCTCCTCGTCGGTGGGGATGACCGACGACATGCAGAAGGGGCTCGTCGACAGGTTCCGCTCGTTCCCGATCTCCCGATCGGCCGTGATCGCCGGTCGGGTGCTGGGTGACCTGGTCTTCAACACGTTCGTCACGCTGGTGATGGTGGTGTGCGGGCTGGTCGTCGGCTGGCGGATGCACGACGGCATCCTGAGGGCGGCGGCTGCGTTCGCGCTGCTGCTCCTGCTGGCGTTCTCGATGCTCTGGGTGGGGGCGCTGATCGGGTTGTCGGTGAAGTCCGTGGAGGTGGCGGCGAGCGCCGGGCTGATCTGGCTGTTCCCGCTGACCTTCGTCTCGAACATCTTCGTGCCGGGCGACCGGCTGCCCAGTGTGCTGAAACCCGTGGCCGCCTGGAACCCGCTGTCGACGGTCACCTCGGCGTGCCGCGACCTGTTCGGCAACCCCAACCCGTTCATCAACGACAGCTTTCCGTCCCGCCATCCGCTGCTGTTGTCGGTGGTCTACTGCCTGGTGATCATCGCGGTCTTCGCGCCGCTCGCCATCCGCAAGTACAACCGGGCCACCGCGTCCTGACGCTCGGTGGCCTGACCCAGGCGCGCCGCTGAGTCGGGCTCAGGCGACGAAGGGCTTGGCGTCGACGATCTCGACCTCGACGACGCGCTTGTCCTTGCTCGGCGCCCGGTAGCTCGCGGACTCTCCGGGCTTCTTGCCCATGATTGCCGCCCCCAGCGGCGACTGCGGTGAGTACACGCTCATGTCGACGCTGGGGTCGACTGCGAGCACCTCTCGGGCACCGAGCAAGAACGTCTCGGTGTCTCCGTCGGCGAACTTCACGGTGACCTGCATCCCGGGCTCGACGACCCCGTGATCGGTAGGCGTCTCGCCCACCTGCGCGCGCCTGAGCATGTCCTCCAGCTGGGCGACCCTCGCCTCCATCTTGCTCTGCTCCTCGCGGGCGGCGTGGTAGCCGCCGTTCTCCCGGAGGTCCCCTTCCTCACGGGCCTCCGCGATGCGTCGCGAGATCTCCGCGCGGACCGGTCCTCTGAGGTTCTCGAGCTCGACGGACAGCCGGTCATAGGCCTCCTGCGTGAGCCAGATGACGGACTCGGCTGTGGGCTGCGTCACGGACGGTGCTCCTTGGTTGTCGGCGCACGAACGACTGCCCGCGCCGCGGCTGGAAGGAGTCGAGGCTATCAAGAAACCGTCAGGAGACCACATGCGTTCGGGGCGGGCGACGCTCAGCCGCAGCCTGCGACATCGGCCGCGGTTGCCTCTCGCTCGGTCTTGACCAGAGTCGTGAGCGTGCTGGTGCCGGCGGGGCCAGCCGGCAGCCGCAGGGTCCGCAGGCCGACCTGCGAGTGGTCGCTGGCGATCGCGGTGATGGTGCACTGGACGGCGTCGGTCGAGGTCCGGGTGATCCGGACGGTTACCGCGATCCCGTGCGGGGACCTGACGTCGAAGGACTCCACCAGCCCGCCGACG
>JBBJMF010000017.1:0-36582 GCA_037719575.1 Nocardioidaceae bacterium | reverse complement strand
CCCCTCAGGAGCGCAGACGAATCGGCGGCCCGCCGGGGGGATCAGTGGACGAGCATGTCCTTCTGGTCCTCGGCGGCTTCGCGGGATGTCTTTGCCGCCACCTCGGCGGCGGCGAGGTGGTCGCCGGCGTGCTGGTGCCACCACTCCTGGCCGGCCATGGGCAGGGTGTGGATCGGGTCGTAGTACTCGTAGGTGCGCGTCAGCGCCTCGACGTCCTCGCGCTCGATCGACGTCCGGTAGTTCTTCGTCCAGTACGAGATGCCGCGCTCGCGGTCGTAGGACTCGAGCTGATGGACCCAGCGCTTACCGACGAACGGGACGTCGCACACGATCCGCGGCGTGGCGAAGCCGGGCAGGTAGCCCATCAGGCTGTGCTGCAGATCCTGGGCCCGCGCCACCGACACCCGCCAGTGCTCGCTGAACGGGATCATGTCGCACATGTAGAAGTAGTAGGGCATGATCTGCGCGCCGTCGAGCAGCGCGAAGCAGAGGTCGAGCAGCCGGTGCGTGTCGTCGTTGACGCCGCCCATCAGCACACCCTGGTTGCGGACGTCGCGGATGCCCGTCTCCAGCATGGCCCGGGTCGCCTCGGCGACCAGCGGCGTCACCGAGTTGGCGTGGTTGACGTGGGTGTGGATCGCGATCGACGCACCGCGCTGACGCGCCTTGGTCGCGAGGCGTTCCATCCCCGCGCGCACCTCGTCCTGCAGCCAGTGCTGCGGCAGGCCCATCAGTGCCTTGGTGGCCAGCCTGATGTCGCGGATGTTGTCGACGTCGAGCACCGCGTCGACGAACGACTCGAGACGGGCCCAGGGCATGTTCGCCACATCCCCGCCGGAGACCACGACGTCGCGCACCCCTGGATGGGCCCGCAGGTAGTCGAGCATGGCGTCGATCCGGTCGACCGGCTTGAGGTCGAACTTGAGCTTGGTGATGACCGCCGTCGAGTTTCCGACCAGGTCCATCCGGGTGCAGTGCCCGCAGTACTGCGGACAGGTCGGCAGCAGCTCGGCGAGCACCTTCGTCGGATAGCGGTGCGTCAGACCCTCCGCGACCCACATGTCGTGCTCGTGCAGGCTGTCGCGCGTCGCGTGCGGGTGGCTCGCCCAGTCGGTACGGCGGTCGGAGAACACTGGCAGCATGTAGCGGCGCACCGGATCGGCGTACATCGCCTCCGTCGTGGGCTCGGCACCGGGCACCATCGTGTTCATCATCTGGGGCGGCACCAGCATCGACATCGTGGCCCGCTCCGCCTGGTCTCGCTCGAGGTCGGCGTAGAACCGGTCCTCGAGCAGGTCGCCCATCAGCACTCGCAGCTGTTTGATGTTCTTCACGCAATGCGCGCGCTGCCACTGCACGGAGGCCCACTCGTCGGCGGTCACGTCGGCCCAGCCCGGAAGCCTCGTCCAGTCGGGCTCGACGAGCTCGCCGCGGGTATACGGGTAGGGCTGCTCGAGGCCGGCGAGCTGCTCGATCACATGGTCCTCCGGGGATGGGGTGCAAGGCGGTTGTGCCGGGTCAACGTCTCGTGCAAGAGTACGGGAGAATGTACGGCGGCGGCAAAGACTTGCCGCGATTCTTGCGGTGAATCGGCTTTCGAGCGGGAGGTTTCCTTGTCCAGCGCTACCCGCGGGCCGAGTGACCCGATCGGCCTGCACCGGGTCCTGGAGCCGGCGGGAGTGCTGCCGCAGGCGGCGATCCGGCTCGACGTCCGGCCCGAGATCTGGCCCGACGAGGTCCGGATCGACGTAGCGCGGCTGAACCTCGACGCGGCCTCGTTCCGCCAGCTGTCGGACAAGCACGCGGGAGACGGCGATGCGGTACGCGCCGAGGTGCTCGGCATCATCACCAGCCGCGGCAAGATGCACAACCCGGTGACCGGGTCTGGCGGCATGCTGACCGGAACGGTCGCCGAGGTCGGACCGGACTCCCCACTGGGCCTGCGTGTCGGCGACGAGGTGACGACGCTCGTCTCCCTGACCCTGACGCCGCTCGTGGTCACGGACGGCCTCGAGCGCTGGGACGGCCGCAGCGAACAGGTCCCGTGCGACGGCTTCGCGATCCTGTTCGGCAGGTCCATCGCCGCGGTCATGCCCGACGACCTGCCCGCCCCGCTCGCCCTGGCGGTCATGGACGTCTGCGGGGCTCCCGCGCTCACCGCTCGCGTCGTCGCCCAGTACGTCGACCGGGGCCGGGCCCCCGTCGTCTGTGTCGTGGGAGGCGCGGGTAAGAGCGGGTCGCTCTCGCTGGTGGCAGCCACCGAAGCCGGTGCGGCCCGCACCATCGCGGTGGTGCCGGTCCAGCACGAGGTGGACCTGCTGGCGGACAAGGGGCTTGCGGACGTCGTCACGCTCGCCGATGCCCGTGACCCAGTGGCGTTGTCGCACGCGGTCGCGGAGGCCGGTGGGCCCGCCGACGTCGTCGTGGTGTGCGTCGACGTGCCCGGCTGCGAAGGCGGGGCGCTCTTGTCGACCGCACAGCAGGGCACCGTCGTGTTCTTCTCGATGGCCACGTCGTTCACGGCCGCGGCGCTCGGCGCCGAAGGTCTGGCGTCGGACGTGACGATGCTCGTCGGGAACGGCTACGTGCCGGGTCATGCCGCCTTGGCCGTCGACCTGCTGCGCTCGCACGCGGGCGCTCGGCGGCTGTTCGAGGCGCGGGTCGCCCACGAGGCGGCAGGATAGTGGCCGTGTCCACCTCTCCCGAGCGGGTCCTCCTTCGAGGCGGGTGCGTCTACTCGCCGGCCCATCCGCGGCCGACGGCCATGCTGACCGTCGGCGACCGCGTCGCCTGGGTGGGCGACGATATGGGAGCGGACGCGCACCTCGACAGCGCAGACGTCGTTCATGAGCTCGACGGACGGCTAGTGACGCCCGGCTTCGTCGACGCCCACGTGCACCTCTCCAAGACGGGCTTTGCGCTCCAGGCCGTCGACCTCGGGCAGGCGACGAGCGTGGCCGATGCCCTGGACACGCTCGCGGCCTGGGCACGCACGACCGATTCGGCGGTCCTCTTCGCACACGGCTGGGACGAGAGCGGCTGGCCGGAGCCGCGGCCGTTCACCGGAGCGGAGCTGGACCGGGCGACCGGCAACCGGATGGCCTACGTCAGTCGGGTCGACGCGCACTCGGCCGTGGTATCCGCCGCACTTGTCGAAGGCGCCCCTGCTCTGCCGAGCCTCGACGGGTGGCTCGGGGACGGTATCGTCGAGCGGGACGCCCATCATGCGGCTCGCGTGGTCGTCGAAACGATGTGGAGCCGGGCCGACCGGGAGCGTGCCCTGCTGCTGGCGTTGCGACGCGCCGCCGAGGTCGGGATCACGAGCGTCCACGAGGTCAACGCACCGCACATCGCACCGTACGACGACGCTCATCTCGTCGACGCGCTCCGCGCGGCGCATCCGCTCCCGGAGGTCGTGGGCTACTGGGGTGCGCTGTTCGGCGGCGACCATGCCGATACGACCGGGTGCGCCGGCTTCGCCGGGGATCTCTGCGTCGACGGCGCGCTGGGCTCGCGGACAGCCGCTCTCAACGCGCCCTACAGCGACGCCGACTCGGGGGGCCACCTCTACCTTGACGACGCGCGGGTGCGGGACCACCTGGTCTGGTGCACCGAACGCGGCATCCGGGCCGGCTTCCACGTGATCGGCGACCGAGGTGTCGACGCGGTGATGTCGGGGCTGCGCCTCGCCGCGGAGAAGGTCGGCGTGGACGCCATGGTGGCGGCCCGCCACCGCCTCGAGCACGTCGAGATGGTTTCGCCTTCGGCGATTGCGGTGCTGTCTGCTCTGAATGTCGTGGCTTCTGTGCAGCCGGCGTTCGACGCCGCGTGGGGCGGACCAGGTGGCCTTTACGCGCAGCGACTGGGAAGTGCCCGGTCGCAGACGATGAACCCGTTTGCCAGCATGCACCGCGCCCGCGTCACGCTGGCGTTCGGGTCCGACAGCCCGGTGACCCGGATGGACCCATGGGGGGCGGTCCGGGCCGCCGTGCATCACCACAACCCGGCCGAGGCGCTCAGTCTGCGCACGGCGTTCGCCGCCCATACCCAGGGGGGACACCGGGCACGCGGCGCTGACGAAGCCGGGCTGCTGGTCCCCGGTGCCGCCGCCAGCTACGCGCTGTGGGACGTCGCAACAACGGCGGCTGCACGACGCGAGACCATGTCGTCCGGGCTGCCGGAGATCGGCGCAGAGGACCCCGGTCCGGCCTGTCTGCGATCTGTCGCCTCGGGCGTGGTTCTCTACGACGGGGAGGACCTCTCGTGACGGCCAGACCGCGTCCGCGTCTGGAGCTCGACCCATCCACCATCACGCAGGCACGAAGCCTGGCGAGGAAGGCGGGTCGACCGATCGTCAGACTGGCCCGCCAGCACACCACTGTCTCGGTCGAGCGGGCGACGTTGCGGCTGGCGGGGCTGGTCGGCGCCGACGCCGACGGCACCCCCTGGGTCAACAGGCTGCTCGACGCCGTACGCGGTGATGTCGGGCTCGAGCACGGAGCCGCCCTGCCCGTCTGGGATGCGTTGCGCCGGTACGACGACCTTGACCTCACCGAGCTCGCCAAGCGGGCCTCCACCGGCCAGGTGCGTTTCCAGATGCCTGCGGGACGCGACGCCGCCCGCGCTACGTCCGCCGCGCGCAAGCAGGTGGCGACCGGCATCCGCAGGATCGACGCGCGGCGCCGCGAGCGGGAGCGGCTGGTCAGGAGGTGGGGAGACCCCGAGCAGAAGCCGTGGATCTATCTGATCGTCGCGACCGGCGACATCTTCGAGGACATCCCGCAGGCCCAGGCAGCTGCCCGTGGCGGAGCCGACATCATCGCGGTGATCCGCTCGACGGGGCAGTCGCTGCTCGACTACGTACCGGAGGGGGCCACTCGGGAGGGCTTCGCCGGGACCTATGCCACGCAGGAGAACTTCCGGCTGATGAGGGTTGCCCTCGACGAGACGAGCGCCACCCTCGGGCGCTACGTCCGGCTCACCAACTACGCCTCGGGTCTGTGCATGCCAGAGATTGCGGCCCTAGCGGGACTCGAGCGACTCGACATGATGCTCAACGACTCGATGTACGGCATCCTGTTCCGCGACATCAACCCCGTTCGGACGTTCGTCGACCAGCGCTTCAGTCGGCAGGTCCACGCCCGCGCCGGGATCATCATCAACACCGGCGAGGACAACTACCTGACGACCGCGGACGCTGTCGAGGCGGCTCACACGGTCACGGTAAGCCAGCTGCTCAACGAGTACTTCGCCAAGGAGGCGGGCCTCGAGGACTGGCAGCTCGGCCTCGGCCACGCCTTCGAGATCGACCCCGACCTGCCGGACAGCTTCCGGCTCGAGCTCGCGCACGCGTTGCTGGCGCGCACGCTCTTCCCGAAGGCGCCGCTGAAGTGGATGCCCCCGACCCGACACATGACCGGGGACGTGTTCCGCGGCTACCTGCTGGACGGGTTCTTCAACCTGGCCGGGGTGATGGCCGACCAGGACATCCTGCTCGTCGGCATGATGACCGAGGCTGTCGTCACGCCATGGCTGTCCGACCGCGACCTCGCCCTGCAGAACGTGCGGTACGTCGTCAACGCGGCCGGACGGCTGGCGGAGGACTTCCACCCGAGCCCAGACGGGTTCATCGCCCAGCGCGCGAACCAGGTGTTGGCGGAGTCGATCGACCTGCTCGACAAGATCCTCGGCCACACTGGCGCAGAGTTCGGGGCCGGCCTGCTCGACGCCATCGCCGACGGGACGTTCGGACTGATGAAGCGTCCCGCGGATGCGGGACGCGGCCTCGACGGGGTCGCGCGGAAGGCGCCCGACTACTACAACCCGGCGACCGAGATGCTGGAGGCGTCATGACGTCCCGCTCGGGCCCAGGCCCGACGATCGTCCGGCCCTACGGCGACACCACGGGTGACGGCATGGTGCAGGTGTCCTTCACGCTTCCCCTCGCTCACGACAAGCGGGCCGAAGGGGCGGCCGCGCAGCTTGCCAGCAAGATGGGTCTCGAGCCGGCCCTTGTCGTGCACGCGAGGGCGATGGGCCCCGACTTCACCTTCTTCGTCGTCTACGGACAGGTCAGCCACCTGGTCGACACCAGCAAGGTCGAGGTCGTGGAACGCGACTACCCGTTGCTTATGCCCAAAGAGGTCAACGCTGCCGTCAAGAAGACCCTCCGCCGACGCCTAGTGGTGATCGGCGGCTGCATCGGCACCGACGCCCACACGGTCGGGATCGACGCGATCCTGAACATCAAGGGCTTCGCCGGCGAGAAGGGCCTCGAATACTACCGCGAGCTGAAGGTCGTGAACCTCGGCGCGCAGGTCGCCGTCCCGATCCTCGTCGCCCGGGCCCAGCATGAGCGTGCCGACGCGGTCCTCGTCTCGCAGGTCGTCACCCAGCGTGACGCGCACATCCTGAACACGCGGGAGATGTCCGCCGCGTTCAACGAGGCCTACCCGCGCGCGTCCCGTCCGCTGCTCATCATCGGCGGCCCGCGGTTCGACGAGTCGCAGGCCGAGGAGCTCGGGGTGGACAAGGTCTTCACGAAGGGCACCACGCCGGGCGAGGTGGCCAGCTACCTGGTCAGCTCGCTCGCCTGGCGCCGTACCCCGTCCGAGGAACGGGCATGACCGAGGACCCGCGGCTGGGCCTGGTCGTCACCCACCGACGCTACGTGCCGTACTCGCACGCCCACTATGCCGGCAACCTGGTCGACGGCGCATACAGTCTCGCGCTGTTCGGCGACGTCGCCACCGAGATGTGCATCCGGACGGACGGTGACGAGGGCCTGTTCGCGTCCTACTCCGACGTCCAGTTCCTGGCACCGGTGCGGGCGGGTGACGTGCTGGAGGTGAGTGCGAAGGTGACTCGCGTGGGCAGCCGATCTCGCACCCTCGACCTGACGGTCACGGTCATCTGCCGTGGCCGGCCGGAGCTCGGCGAGTCGCGCGCCGAAGTGCTCGAACCTCCCCTCCTGGCGACCACAGCGACCGGCACCGTCGTGGTGCCCGCAGCCCGGTGACCGGCCGGGCGTGTCGTCACCGACACGCCGTCACGGACCCCAACGAACGGCGAACACAGCATGAACACAATGCGTCGTTGACCTGCACCTCTTGTGGATCGTCCCAGGTCAGAGCGTGGTTGACAGGAAGACTCTGCAGTTGACAGAGTTCCGCCAGTCCACCCACCAGGTCGCCCGGGTGGCCGGAGTCGGGGAGGTCGCGGCAGCTGGGTTCCTGATCCAAACCCAGCCTTGTCTCGGCTGATCGGATGGCAGCTCGCCGAGCGCGGGTGGACGACGCAGAGACCCGGTTCCCAGTAGACAACGGGCACTGGCTCCACTTCCAGTGGAGCGGCGCCCGGTCCGAAGGGGATCGGGTTCTCCTGCGGTCGAGCCGCGGCCACGAGGTTGCCGCAGCGTAGGCTCGCCGCATGCTCGCGCGGCCATGGTTGTCCACCGCGGTTCGCGCCCTCACCGCCGCTGCCGCCGGCTGTGCCGTCGGCGCCTCGTTCCCGCCGTACGACCAGGTCTGGCTGATGCCGGTGGGTCTCGCGGCGCTCATCGTTGCCGTCCATAGCCGCCGGGCCCGCGCCGGTCTCGGGTACGGCTGGGCCTTCGGCGTCGGGTTCATGCTCGTGCTGATGCCGTGGCTGCGAGTCATCGGAACCGACGCCTGGGTGGCGCTGAGCATCATCGAAGGCTCCTTCTACGCGCTGATGGGGCTCTCCTGGGCGCTGGTGACTGCGTACCGCTGGTGGCCGCCGGCCGTTGCCGCCGCGTGGGTCGGCGCCGAGCTCCTGAGAGGCACGGTCCCGTTCGGCGGACTGCCCTGGGGCCGACTGGCTTTCGGGCTCGTCGACACGCCGCTCGACCGTTACGGACGGCTCGGCGGCACCGCCCTGGTCTCGTTCGTGACGGTCCTCGTCGTCGGGCTGGCCGTCGATGCGGTCCTGCGTCGTGACCGCACGTGGCGCGGTGGGGCGCAGGTCGGAGTCGCAGCCGGACTGCTGCTGCTCAGTCTCGTCCTCCCCGTCGGGCTCGCCGGTCCCCAGGGCCAAGTCAGGGTCGCCGCGGTCCAGGGCAACGTGCCGGGCCAGGGGCTCGACGCGTTCACCGAGCGCCGCGCCGTGCTGCACAACCATGCCGCGGCGACCAAGGCGTTCGCCGGCCGGGTCGCGGCGGGGGAGGAGGCGCGGCCGGACTTCGTCGTCTGGCCGGAGAACTCGACCGACATCGACCCCTACGGTGACTTCGCCGCGTTCTCGGAGATCGACGGTGCGGTGCGAGCCATCGGGGTGCCCGTTCTGGTGGGGGCGGTCCGGGGCGGACCCGACCCCGACCACGTGCAGAACGTCGGTATCGTCTGGTCGCCGACGACCGGCCCGGGGGAGCGGTACGTGAAGCAGCATCTGGTCCCGTTCGGCGAGTACATCCCGTTCCGTGGCGTGCTGACGAAGGTGATCGGCCGCCTCGAGCAGATCCCACGGGACTTCGCGCCGGGTGACCGAGCCGGGGTGCTGCGAATCGGCTCGACCTCGATCGGGGACCTGATGTGCTTCGAGGTCGCGTACGACGGCCTGGTCCGCGACATCGTCCACGGAGGTGGCCGGCTGATCGTCGTCCAGACCAACAACGCGACGTACGCCGGGTCGGGGCAGCTGGACCAGCAGTTCGCCATCTCGCGGTACCGGGCCGTCGAGACCGGGCGCGAGGTGGTGGTTGCCTCGACGAACGGCGTCAGCGGGTTCCTCTCCGCGTCAGGAGACGTGCTCGGGCGGACGACGATCCGTACCCGCGCCGTGCTGGACCGGCAGGTGACGCTGGCGAGCGGCACCACGTGGGGGGTCAGGATCGGCCTGTGGGTGGATCTCGGGCTCTCGCTTCTCGCTCTCGCGCTGACCGTGGCGGCGGCCTTGGGCAAACGGCGCTCGGCCGGCAGGATAGCGAGATGACCGCCTATCCCCGTCTGGTGGTGATCCCGACCTACGACGAGGCCGAGAACATCGAGCTCGTGCTGGACCGGGTGCGCGCCTCGGTTCCCTCGGTCGACGTGCTCGTCGTCGACGACGGCTCGCCCGACGGCACAGGCGAGCTGGCCGACAAGGTGGCGGCCCACGACGGGAGTGTCCACGTGCTGCACCGGGAGGCCAAGGCGGGCCTCGGCGCGGCGTACCTCGCCGGGTTCGCCTGGGGACTGGCACGGGGATACGACGTCCTCATCGAGATGGACGCCGACGGGTCGCACCTGCCGGAGCAGCTGCCGCGGCTGCTCGATGCGCTTCCCGAGGCTGACCTCGTGATCGGCGCCCGGTGGGTGCCGGGTGGCCGGGTCGTCAACTGGCCGCGACGGCGCAGGCTGCTGTCGCGGGGCGGAAACCTCTACACCCGTCTCGCTCTCGGCCTGCCGCTGCACGATGCGACGGGGGGCTTCCGGGCGTTCCGTCGTACGACGCTGGAGGGCATCGGGCTCGAGGAGGTGCGCTCACAGGGCTACTGCTTCCAGGTCGACCTCGCGAGCCGGGCCGTCGAGGCCGGCTTCCGGGTCGTCGAGGTGCCGATCACGTTCGTGGAGCGGGAGTACGGCGAGTCGAAGATGAGCGGGGACATCGTCCGCGAGGCGCTGGTGAGCGTCACCCGCTGGGGGGTCCAGCACCGGCTCCGGCAGCTGGCCGGACTGGTCGGGCGGAGGCGTCGATGAGGGCTCTCGCGATCCTGGCGGTGTTCATCGGCCTGCCGATCCTCGAGATCTACGTGATCATCCAGATCGGGCACGAGATCGGGGCGATACCGACCATCCTGCTGCTGATCGCGGAGTCCGCCCTCGGGGCCTGGGTGGTCAAGCGGGAGGGAGGGCGCGCCTGGCGTGCCCTGACCGACGCCCTCGCCAGTGGGACGCTGCCCGGCAGAGAGCTGGCCGACGCCGCGATCGTGCTGGTCGGCGGGGTCCTGCTGCTCACCCCGGGTTTCGTCACCGACCTCTTCGGGTTCTTCTGCGTCCTGCCGTTCACCCGCCCGATGGCCCGGCGGCTGCTCGCGATGGTGGTGTCCCAGCGGGTCCTCCGGTACGGCGACCGGTACTCACGGACCCGTGGCGACGTCCACCAGATCTACCGCGACGACCCGCCGGATCGCTGAGGGGCTCGGCTGTCGGGCGGTATGGCCCGGTTGTGCGGTCGGGAGCTGGGAGAGGCGGTTCCGGCTGTGGGCTGAGGCGGGTTGGGGGCGCCCCATTCAGCACCCTAGCGGGGTCCCGCGAACGGAGAATGCCTGCAACGTACCAAGCCGGCGGCCCGGGGGCGTCGCAGACAGGTGCGACATGGACGTCGCCAGTGACGCCCCGACCTGGCAGCGCCACGACCCGACCGCGGCTGGTGCTAGACGATGCGCACGCAATCCGGCCGAGACGGGTTGCGGCCTGTGCAGCGTCACGCTCCGTCCGAGGAACTCCGAGATCACTTCGTTGCCGTGCCTGGTGACGGTCACGTCGTACAGGCCGGCGCGGCCGTTCCGGTCGCGCCCGCGCGCCTCGGCTGTCAGCACGTCGCCCGCCGCGGCCGGCCGTAGGAACGTGACCTCCGCGGACTGCGCGACCGTGGTCGGGCCAGCCGAGTTGCACGCATACGCGAACGCGGCGTCCGCGAGCAGGAAGAGGAAACCTCCATGGGCCATGCCGTGGCCGTTGGTCATGGCCTTGGTCACACGCATTCGGAGCACTGCCCGGCCGCGTTCGACCTCGTCGATGCTGATGCCGAGCGACTGACACGTGGCGTCACGGGCGTACAGTGCGTCGACATGCGATTGGGTCATCGTGACTCCTCGGGCCGGATGTGGTTCACCCTCGCAACGGACCCTTCGGAATCACTGCGAACCCGCTACGCGATCGCTACATCCAGCATCGCGCGATCCCGCGGGAGGTGCCGAAGCAAGCCGCTGCCGACACCGGCTGCGCGGCAGACGCCGAGCAGCCGGTTCGCGAGCTCCCGATCGGCGACCGCCACTCGCGACATGCTCAGGCACCGGGTGACGTAGTCGAGGAACTCGATGGCCACCGACGGCTCCACGAACTCACCGTGGAACCGCACATCGGCGGTTGCAGCGCACAGGATCACCGCCTGCGCGAACGGTGTCTGCACCCGTGCGGGCGCGCCCGCGATGTGGAGCACCTCCGCGTACCCGAGCAGGGCGATCGCGTAGGAGATCGGTTCGCGACCCGGCTCAAGCTGGTCGAGGGCACGCTCCACGATGGCCTGGGCTTCGGCCGGCTGCCCCTGGTGCGCGCGCAGCACGGCCAAGGCGAACGAGGCGGCACCGGCTACCGGACCCGTGCTTGTTTCGAGCATGTCGACGGCCCGCGCCAGGTGCTCAGTCGCCGGAACCAGGGCCAGGCCAAGGTAGGCATGCGCCTCACCGATGCATTGCCGGTCATCGAGTCGCTGCGCCGCGGCGAGTCCCAGCTCGTACGAGCTCACCGGCAGCACCGCCCCGGCAGTGTGAGCGGCGGACAGCAACTGCCACGTCAGGTCCGGAGTGCCACGAGCGGCCACCCAACGGACCACTGCGGACGGGTCGGCATCCTCGCCGATTCGATGTGCACTGAGGTACCACCGGATCACGCGTTCCTCCACGACCGCTCGATCCGGGAGCGCGGCACCGCAGCGTCGGGCGTAGCGCCAGATCATGTCATGGCAGTGGTAATCCTCCGCGTCCACCTCGGCTACCAGGTTCGCTGAGATCAGCGCGTCGAGGAGCAGGCGTGCCCGGAGCGTCGAGGTCCCAGCGGCTGCAGCCGCCAACTCAAGGCTGACCGTCGGCGTCGGAAGGACGCCGAGCTGGGCGAACAGCCGCCTTGCGGCCAGCTCGAGGCCCGCATGGGCGGCTGCAAGGGCTGCTCGGACCGTGCGCGGATCGTCGGCGACCGTCAACACGTCGACGCGTTCACACAGCTCGGCGGCGAATGACGTGAGCGACTGCCTCGACCGGGCAGCGAGCGTAGCGCCTGCCAACCGGATCGCCAGCGGCCATCCGCCGCACAACCGCACGATGTCGTCGGCGCCCGGAGTGCGGAGCCGTTCCTCTCCAACGATCGCCCTCAACAAGGCGAGCGATGCGTTGTCCGTGAGTGGCTCGATGATCAGTCTTCGCACCGCATGGTGCGCGGTCAGCGCGGTCAGCTGGCCGCGGCTGGTCGCAACGATGAGACTTCCGGAGGTTGGCGGAACCAGGGGCAACAGCTGCCCGATCGAGTTCGCGTCGTCGGCGACCAGCAAGAACCGCCGGCCGTGCACGAGCGTGCGGTACCGCGCTGCCCGTTCATCGACGCTGACCGGAAGCTGATCGACGGCTTGCCCGAGGGCGAGCAGCGTCGCGCCCAGGGCGACTCCCGGCGTAAGGACGCCGTCGCGGCTGCCGCGCAAGTCAACGAAGATCTGCCCGTCCGGGAACCGATCGGCGACCGCATGAGCCCAGCGCACGGCGAGAGCGGTCTTGCCGAGTCCACCGGCACCGGAGATCAACACGACACGCGGCTCGTCATCCGCGTGGGGAAGGGCGACCGTCAAGGCGGTCAGGTCGGCGTCGCGACCGATGAAGTGGCCGACGCTGGCCGGCATCTGGGCGGGCTTCGTCTCCTCCTTCGCCGGCGCCGGCACATGTATCGCGCGCCCTCGCAGGATCGTCAGGTGGAGCTCTCGCAGATCGGCGCACGGGTCGCTGCCGAGCTCTTCGGCAAGACGCCTGCGCAGGCTGCCGTAGACCTGGTGGGCCTCGGCCTGGCGATTCGACCGGTAGAGCGCGGTCATGAGCTGCCCGGTCAACCGCTCCCGCAGGGGGTCCGTCGTCACCGCGGCGACCAGATCCGGTACCAGCTCGGCATGCCTTCCGAGGTCGAGTTCGGCCTCGAAGAGCTCTTCGGCGAGGCTGATGCGGGTTTCGGTCAGTCGCACCCGGCTGGCAACGGTGCCCGGCGCCGCAACGCCGTCCAACGGTTCGCCCCGCCACAGATGTACGGCCTCGCGCAGCAGCGCAGCCTTCTCGGCCGGGGTGGCTGCCAGACGCGCGTGTCCCGCGATGTCGTTACAACGGTCGAGGTCGATACTGACGTCCCTGAGGAGATATCCGGGGCTGCGGGTGACCAGCGAGCCACCAACCTTGCGTCGGAGGGTCGAGACCAAACCCTGCACCCGAGACCGCGGGGAGGCTGGGAGATGGTCCCTCCACAGACCGTCGATGATGCGCTCGGTCGACACGACCGAGCCGGCCGACAGCCCCAGCATCGCCAGCAAGCACCGCTCGAGCGGGGCCAGCGGAACTCGTCCCCCCTCCACCCGGGCCTCGACCGGCCCGAGCAGAGTCAGCTCTAACATCGTTGTCCCTCACGATCGTCGGAAAGCCGAGACGCTACCACGCAGATGGGCCACGAAACCCGCCCAAGGAGCCACGATCTGGTTCCCTCCCGAGACTCGAGTGAACGTCGTCCAAGCCAGGAGGCGACGGCCCGCTTCCGCAAGCGGCTCGAGCAACTTTCAGTTCAGCAGTGCCATGGCGAACCTGGTTCGGAGCTCACGCTTGAGCACCTTTCCCGTCGGCCCGAGTGGAAAGTCCGCCGGTGTCCGCGCGATCGCTACCAGCTCGATGGTAGCCAAACCCTTGTCCGTGAGGGCCTTGTTGGCCTGTTCGCGTAGCTCCTCTTCGGTGGCCGCGCAGCCGGGTTGCAGCCGCAGAACCGCGATCGGGCTCTGCCCGATACCGTCCGCCGCGGGCACGCCGATCACCGAGCAGTCCTGCACTGCGTCTGCGCAATCGGCCAACAGCACCTCCTCGATCGGCAGGCTGTACACCGGTCCGTGCCCGGTGTCGATGACGTCGACGGTGCGGTCCAGGTGGTAGAACCGGCCCTCGGCGTCCTCGTAGGCCACATCACCCGTGAGCCACCAGCCATTCCGGATGAAGCTCTGCGTCAGCGCGGGCGCGTTCCAGTACCCGGGCGTGCGGGACGGGCTCTTGATGGCCAGCAGGCCGACCGTGCCGTAAGGGACCGGCTCGCCCTCGTCGGACAAGACGGTCGCCCCGACGACGACCTCGGACGCCTTGCCGACGCACCGATCGTTGCGCTCGGTCTCCGGTGTGAGGACCTGCCCGAAGAGGGCCATACCCATCTCGGAGGAGCCGAGCCCGTCGATGAACTGCGAGCCCGACAGCGCGTTCTCGGCCGCCCGCTCCGACGGCAGGAGCCAGGGTTTGATGAGCCCGGCGGGTCGTTCGCCGAGTGTGACGAGGCGCCGGATGTGGCCGTAGTGCGCGGAGTCGCCGGTGTTGAACCAGGAGTGAATCTTCGCTGCCCCGCGAACCGGTAACGAGCCGGTAGCGAGCTCGACGAACGTCCTGGGGAAGGACGCCATCATCGTCGGCATGAACGCCTCCATGACCGGCTCGACGGTAGCCCGGCGCCAGTCCGACATCACCATGATCGGCAGACCGAGCAAGGTCGCCGTCAGGAAGTAGCTCAGCCCGCCCGCGTGCGTGTGCGGCATGAGACACATCAGCCGGTCGTACGGCTCGGCCGGAAACCGCACCATGCGCGGCTGCTTGCCCTCCCAGAACTGCCGGTGCGCAAGGATCGTGGACTTCGGCGTACCCGTCGTGCCGGAGGAGTGGATCAACGCGACCACGTCGTCGGCCTGATGCCGGTACGGGTACTGATGCGGAAGCATCGCATGTGCTGCGTCGAACGCCTGTACCTCGCCAGCCAGGGCGAGGAACCGGGGCCGACGCTGCGGGTCCGCCCGATAGGCCGAGGCGATGAAGGTGGTGTCGTCGGCAACGCCGCAACACCGACCTGGTCGAGATAACGAATCAACACGTCGGGGCGCATGGCGTCGTTGATCAGCGTTGCAATCGCACCGAGCGCCGACAACGCCAGGAAGTGGATCAGCGGCTCCACACCCTCGGCCACGACCACTCCCACCGGGTCGCCGGGACGCACACCGTTCGCCCAGTACCAGCGGGCGTACCGGTCTCGCTGGGCCGCCAGGTCGACGAGGCTGTGCCCGTGTATGACCACCCGATCGCGATGGTCGAGGCCGTGGCTGAACGCGAACGGCACGGAGCGGTTGGGATTGTGCTCCAGCGCATAGTCCAGGAAGTTTCCGGCACCCAGCAGCGGCTCGGCCATGAACCGCTCGCGCACGGCGAGCGGTGCGATCGAGGTTGTGAAGTTTGTGGAGTGGTCATCGGTCATGGTGAACTCCTCGAGATTTCATCGGCGGCTCGGATGCCTGAGCGGATCGCGCCCTCCATCAGCCCGAAGTACTGGGTGCTCGTCTCAGTCCCAGCCCAGTGCACATTCCCATGCGGTGTCGTCAGGTGCGGGCCGAGCCGGGTCCATTCGCCCGGACCGAACAACGCGGCGTAGCAGCCCCGGCTGTACTCCTCGTGCACCCAGTCCGTGACGTGGATGGCGATGGGTGGAGGGAGCTGGGGGAAGAGCCTGGTCGCGTGAGCGACTGCTGCCCACTGCTGCTGATCCGGCGTCAGTGCGGCAAAGCGGTGCGCCTCGGCGCCGGTGACGAACCCGGTGAGGACGCCTGGGCCGCCGTCAGGGGAGTCGTCCACGGTAGACAGCAGCGGTCCGTCGCTGCTCAGCGACCAGCCCGACAGCCCCTCCTTGCGCCACAGCGGGGCCGGGTACACGAGATGCACCTTGACCGCACACCCACGGGCGGCGGTGGCGCCGGCGCGGGCGACCGTCAGGCGATCCTCGAAATCGATCCGGTCCGCGAGCAGGGGAGGTACCGCGACGACCACATGATCGGCGCGGTACTGCTCGTGCCCGGCGTGCACGTCCGTGCCCCGGATCGCCACCACCGGCTCGGACAGCCGCACGTCCAGGTTGTCGGCGAGCCGTTCGCACACCTGGTGGGCACCGCCGTCGATGCGGTCTTGCTGGGCACCGCCCTCGAACGCGTTCAGGTACCGCAGTCCGCCACCGGACGTGAGGTAGACAGCCATATGCAGCACCGAGATCACCGCCGGGTCGGCCGCCATCATCTCACCCAGGAACAGATCGAAGAACAGGCGCGAGTCGGGGTGGGTCAGGTTGGCGTCCGCCCATGCGGCGGCGGTTGTCGTGTCCAGCTCGCTCGCGTTCGGCGTGAGCCAGGGTGCGTCGGCATCGACCTGCTCGGTCAGCGACGTCAGCAGCTCCATGAGGTCGCCGATGGCGACGGCGCTGAGCGGCGGGAACCTGCCTGGACGGGTCTGTGGCGGACCCGCAATAGCGAACCGGCTGTCGCCGATCATGTCGGTCGGTGTGGGCTTCAGGTCCAGCTCGGCCATCAACGCCGCCAGCGCGGTGTGCCGCTCACCTAGGTAGGCGGCTCCTGCGTCGGTCCACGCACCGGGTGCCACCTCGATTCCGTAGATGCGGCCGCCGACTCGATCGCGTGCTTCGAGGACGGTCACGGTCACGCCCCGCTGCCGTAGCCGCTCGGCTGCGGTCAGTCCGGCGAGCCCTGCACCGACGACGACGACGTTCACGGCAAGACGCTCGCCAGCCGTTTCGCCAACGCAGCGGGGGTCGGCGTCAGCACGAAGTCCGTGAACGACAGCTCGATGCCGGTCGCATGCGCCACGGCGCTGAGCACGCGGGTGGCGAGCAGGGACTCACCGCCGCACGCGAAGAAGTCGGAGTCGGGCCCGATTGCGGAAGTCTCCAGTACCCGGCGGTAGACATCGATGACCTCGTCCACGGTCATTGTCAATCCTCCGTGGGGGGGTAGCGTCGGTGGGTTGCGGCCCGGTTCGTCTTTCCGCTTGCGGTCCGTACGAGCTCAGGTACGACGGTTATCCGACTCGGTACGAGGTGCTCCGGCACCCGCTCGCGCAGCCACGCGCGGAAGTCGGAGTCGCCGTCGGCGACGACGTACCCGAGCATCGTGGTGCGGCCTGCCCGCCTCACTGAGGTCACGGCGGCCGCCGACACCGCGGGATGCTGGGTGAGGTGGGCCTCGACCTCGGCCGGGTCAACACGGACGCCGCGGATCTTGACCTCGTGGTCGAGCCGACCGAGGTGGAACAGTTCCCCATCGTCGCCGCGCCGGACCTTGTCGCCGGTCCGGAAGTACCGCCCGTCGGGGAGGTCGACGAACCGTGTCAGGGTCTCGCCGACCCGACCGAGGTAGCCCGTGGCGATCGCGGCACCTCCGACGAGCAGCTCGCCTTCGCTGCTGAGGTGCTCTCGGACGTGGGGCAGTGCGAGACCGATCGGGATGCCGTCTCCGTCCGCAAGGTCAGCAGCGTGCGTGATGAGCGTGGTCTCGGTGCAGCCGTAGGTGTTGAGGAGCCGGACATGGCTGGTGGGCAGCGCGCGCCAGTCGTCGAGCCGAGCCTGGTCGACCGCCTCCCCGCCGATGATCATCAGTCGGACGGAGGACGACAAGGTCGCCATCGACTCGGCCAGGTAACGGACAAACTCGTGCCAGAACGCCGTCGGTAGGTCGAGGACGGTGATCTGCTCCCGTTCTAACATGCGGAGGAAGCGCGGGAACGAGCCGGTGTACGCCTCGTCGTCGAAGACCAGCGTTGCTGCGCACGTGAGCGTGGGGAGGATCTCCTCGAGGCAGGTGTCCCAGCTCAGCGAAGCGAACTGCAGGACTCGGTCCTGCGGCGTGATACCGAAAAGCACACCCAGGGCGCTGGTCGCGATCGCGATCGCCGGCCGTGACGTGATCACCGGCTTCGGCTCGCCGGTCGAGCCGGACGTGAAGAGCAGATAGGCGGGCGCGTCGGTGTCGATGACCGCGAACGGCGCGGGATCGGGTCCGTCGCCCGGCAGCCGCAGCAACGCGACGTCAGCAGGCAGCCGCAGTAAGGCGAGGTCAGGCGGCATCGCTGGCATCGGTCCGGTCGCCAGCACGGTACGGATTCCTGCGGCGGCGATCATCGTATGCAGCCGCTCGGCCGGGTAACCGGGGTCGATTGGGCAGTACGTGCCGCCGGCCGTGAGGACGCCCAGCAGAGCGACGATGGTGTCCGGGCTGCGACTGGTCAGCACGCCGACGACGCCCGGGGACGGCCCGAGCGCGCGAGCAGTCGCCCGGATCCGCATGTCGAGCTCGCGGTAGGTCATTGCCACCTGGTTGTGGACGGTGGCCGGGCGATACGGGCAGCGGCGCGCGGACTCCGCGACCGCGTCCACTAGGTCGCTGGCGACCTCGACACCACCGAGAACCCTGGCGCTCATCAGCCTTGGACCTCGTCCAGCCAGCTCGCCGACATGGCCGCAATGACGGTGCCGGATGGATCCTTGAGCTTGAGCGCGGCGTAGTCGCGCGCCCAATCGCTCGTCATCACCCGAAACGTCGGCTCGGGGTCAGACATCGCCGCGACGACGACGGCGGCCACCTCGGCTGGCGACTGCGCGCCGGGCCACGCCTGCCGCGCGACCCAGTCCAGATACGGCTCAAGCACGGGTGCGTAGACGCCCGCCTCGGCGAGCAACGACTCGCGCGTCACGCCAGAGTTGACGCCGAAGCTGGAGCCCAGCACCGGGCCCGGCACGACCATCACCAGGCGCACGCCCATGCGCGCCGCGGTGGGAGCGAGGCTTTCCATGAAGCCCTCGACCGCGAACTTCGCCGCGGAGTACCCCTCGTTGAACGGCTGCCCGATCAGTCCGCGAGTGGCGCCGATCGTGACGACGCGGCCACCGCTCGCCCGTAGCAGCGGCAGGGCGAATTTGGTCATCGACACCACGCCGAAGAAGTTGACCTCCAGGTTGGCGCGGAAGCGGCGTAGGTCGCAGGTCTCGATCGTGGCGAACGTGTTCGCGCGCCCGGCGTTGTTGACCAGCACGTCGAGGCGCCCGTACCGGGTCCGGACGGTTTCGAGGCAGGCCCGCATCGAGTCCTCGTCGGTCACGTCGAGCGGCTCGACGTCGAGGTCGACGCCAGCGTCGGCCGCCGACTTGCGCAACACCTCGGTACGGGCGGGGTCGCGGACGGTCGCGACCACCTGGTATCCCGCGGTGCCGGCCGCCGTCGCGGTCTCCATGCCGATCCCGGACGACGCACCGGTGACCAGAACGACGCCGGTCACCGCGCGACCTCCGCGAGGTTATCGGGATCGCTGGTTCCATCGGTCGCGGCAGCGCTCCCGGAGATCCCGTCCACCGAGGTGGGAATCGGCGCTGGTTCGGCGGCAGCCGCCTCGCGGTCCAGGCGGCGCTGCGAGGGCGCGATCGGAATCCAGGCGAACAGGACGCCGATCAGCGTTCCGCCGACCATGGTGATTTTGGCGGCGTCGAGGACGCCGTAGTGCGGACTCAGCAGGTCGACAAGCACGCCCCCTAGGAGGGCGGCGAACGGGATGACTCCCCAGGTCACGGTGCGGAAGGCGGCGTGAGAGACGGCTTGGTCGGACGTCGGGACCCGGGCCTGGCGCACCGCGGCGGTGCTGACGTTGTACCAGACCATGAACAGGCCATAGAGCGACAGCGTGGCGCCCAGCACGAGCGTCGGCGCGAGCGTCGGCGCGAGCAGGATGCCAAGCCCGACGAAGCAGTGCAGGAACACCGCCCACGGCATCATCCGCGCCGGGCCGACAAGACTGTTCACCCGCTGTGCCAACAGTGCGCCGAGCACGGCGACGACGGCTGCGGCCGACATTGCCGTGCCGAGCTGAGCGACCGAGAGCCCGAGGCCGCGGTAGGCGAGGATCGGCAGCACCGTGACGAAGATCGGGCCGCCGCAGTTGAGCAGGAGCGTGCCGAGCAGCGTTCCCCGCAAGACGGGGTCATCCCAGTTCAACCGGACGCCTGCCTTCAGCCGTGTCCACATCGGCGCCTTCTCGACGACAGCCACGTCGTACGGCCGCATCGCCTTGATGTTGGCGGCGGAGAACAAGAAGCTGACCGCGTCCGCAAGAAGCGAGGCGACGCCCATCAGCGCATACAGACCGCTGGCGATCGCCGGCCCGACCACCTCGGACGACGTACGGCTGGTCTCCATCCGTGAGTACGCCTGGACGCGTCCGTCGACCGGCACGATCGCCGAGATGGTCGCGGTGTAGCCGATATTGAAGAAGACCGACGTCGCATTGGCGATGGCGACACAGGCGAAGAGAAGCGGGATGCTGAGATGACCGAGCCAGTACGCGATCGGCATCAGCGCGACCACGCCGAAGCGGATCACGTCGCACCAGATCAACGTGCTGCGCAAGCTCCACCGGTCGACCAGCACACCGGCGGCGAGACTCAACAACGGGATGGCAGCATACTGAGCCATTCCCACCAGACCGACCTGGAACGGGGTCGCGTCGAGCAGCAAGATCATCGCCGTCGGCACGACGAACAGGTTGATCCGGTCGCCGATGTTGCTGACCGACTGGCCGGCCCACAGCAGGTTGAACTGTCGGTTCACGGCTGCCGCCTCTGCACCAACCCGGACGCCTTACCCGTCCGCTCGTTGGCGATCAGCGTCTCGACGAGCCGCACCCCCAGCGCCTCCGGGTCTCGCTGGAATGCGGTGCCCGGGCCGCCGTAGGCGGACTCAAGCAGGTGCGCCCTGACGTCCTCGGCCAGCGTCGGAGCGGCATCGCGCGACGGCACGATCAGCACGGACAGGGCACTGCCCCGGGCGTCGTACTCGGTGATGAGCAGCTGCACCTGAGACACTCCGGGCAGCTGCGCGATCGCCGCGTTCATCGCGTCGCCGTTCAACAGCAGGCCACGGAACTTGATCTCGCCGTCGCGACGGCCCAGCACGCGCAGTGCTCGGTCCGGACGCCCGCAGGGGCACGACACCCACTCGCCGGCGTCGCCGGTCTGGTAGCGCAGTACCGGGTTCAGCCCGTTCGGCTTGAGCGACGTGAAGTCCACCAGCTGGTCGGGTCCGATGTGGATGAGCTGCGAAGGGAGCACGTGCCAGGTGTCGGCGGCACATTCGGGCGTGTTGGACCCCGCAACCCAGGTCTCGGTGCTGCCGAACATGCCCCAGCGACGCGCGTCCGGTGCCACCGCCGGCAGGTCCTCGTCGAGACCAGGGTTCCAGGCCTCGCCCAGCCACAGCACCTTGCGCAGCTCGGGCAGCTTGACGCCGAGGTCGCGTGCCCGGCCGAAGATCGGACGCAGCACGCTGGGCGTCCCGCCAAACGCTGTGATACCGCGAGTGACGAAGAACTCCAGCCATACGTCGTACTCGACCCGGTTAATCGCTCCCAGGCCGATCCCGACACAGCCGACCAGGTCCGCGTACGCGGAGACCAGGTAGTGCGCGCCCCACAGTTTGCCCGCGCCCCAGCCGTTGACGAACACGTCGTCGCGGTCGAGCGCCTTCCAATGCGCGTACAGCTCGTCCATGTACAGACCAGTCGGGGCATAGCCGAGCTTGGGTTCGCCGGTGCTGCCACCGCTCTGGAATGTCCACGTGGCGCCCGTCGGCGCGCGGGGCTGCAGGAACTCGAGGGCGATGTTGAGGTCGTCCTTGCGCATGACCGGTACGTGGATGAGATCCTCCAGCGAGTCCAGTGCAACGATGTCGTCGTACCGTTCGGTGAGCGCTGGGACCCTTCGCAGCTTGCGGAGCGTCTCCCTCGCTGTCGTGAGGGCGTGCGGTTCGTTCGACAGGAAGTTCACCGGGCGCCGTCCAGGAATGCCGCGTGTCCTTCGGCGTACGCCGAGAACCGGTCCCTGATGAGCTGCCACTGCATCGCGACGACATCGGCGGACGTGGGGTCGGGGCAGAGGATGGTGCCGTCTGGCTCGATCTCCGACAGCCAGAAGCGCTCACCGTCGTGCAAGAAGTCCGCGCAGAAGTAGGGGATCGGCACCCTCTCGGCCAGGTATGCGGTCGCCGGCACGAGCTCCTCCGGCAGCTCCACATAGCTGATCTTGGCGCCCGTCGTGTACTGCGGGTAGATCGCACCGTCGCCGGGCACCCGCAGCATCACCCCGTGCGGATTCCCCTTGATCATGTAGACGCGATAGTCCTTCGTCTGAGCGCCGAGGTACGGCTGCAGCACCAGTGTCGTGTCCCCACCTTGGGCCAGGCTGAGCAAGCCGCGGACGTCATGGGAGTCACGGGCCAGGTTGATGCCCCGCGCCGCCATCCAGCCGGCTGGCTTGACGAATGCCGGGTACGGCAGATGCTCGATCGTGGACAGGAACTCGTCGTACAGCAGGTCGCGCCCGGCCGTGATGCGCGTCGTCGGAATCGGGGGGATCGGCGAGTCCTTGAGGTGCAGCAGGGTGGCGAGCTTGTCGTTGAAGATCGCCGCGTACTTCGGCGGATGCGGAAGGTAGAACCCGGCCGCCTCCAGCACCGCGTACAGAGTGAACTGGTTGAACGCGTCGGCCATCTGGTACGGCAGCGTGTACGGGCAGGTCACGAACAGCGTCTCGGCCGGTTGGACCCGCTCGCCGTCGACGAGGACCCGGACCCGGCCCGGGTCGAGGGCGTCGACCGTGACCGCCTCCGGCGCGGTGCGCTCCCACGTGAGCCCGGCCTCCTTGGCGACCTCCTGGTACGTGCTCCAGAACGCCGCGTTCCACTTCCCACCGGTGCGTGAGGACTCGCGATCCGGGAACACCCAGATCATCCGTTGCAGCGTCATGCCTTCACCTGCCAGCTCGCGTCCGTGGCCATCCAGCCGTCGTCGTTGTTGAGGACCCGCCCAAGCCTGGCAACGGGGGCTACAGATTCGCTGCGCGAGTCCCTTGGCGGTGGTGTGGCGGATTCGCAGCGGATCCATGGCGGTCGGCGGAAGGCTGGCCCCGACCCCAAACTCTGGATTGGTGACCATGAGCAACGTCGTTGTCGTCGACGCCTACGCGCCTACCCGTGGGCTCGCACCCGAGTTCCGGAACGCCGGCTATGAGGTCGTCCGAGTGCTGAGCACCCCGGAGCCGCCGCTCGTCTATCGGACCGAGTTCGACATCTCGCCCTACGTGGCGAACATCGCGCACGACGGGGTTTTCGCCGACACGCTGGCCGCGGTCGCCGCGTTCGATCCGGTCGCCGTTGTGGCCGCCGGCGAGAGCGGCGTCGAGTTCGCGGACCAGCTGAGCGAGGCACTTGCCGTCCCGACCAACGGCACCGCATTGAGCCCTGCGCGGCGCGACAAGTACGCGCAGACCGAGACGGTACGAGCGGCCGGTCTACGCGCCGCGGAGCAGCTGCTGGTGACGTCGGCCGAGGCGTTGCGGGAGTGGCACGCCGAGCGCGGCGGCCAGATCGTGGTCAAGCCGGTACGCAGTGCGGCGGGTGACCATGTCGCGTTCTGCGACAGCCCCGCGGAGTCGGTGGGGGCCTATCAGGCGATCCTCGCCGCGGACAACGTGTTCTCACAACCGAACACGGCGGCGGTCGCGCAGGAGTACCTGTGCGGCGGGGAGTACGTGGTCAACACGGTCAGCCGCAATGGACAGCACCACATCACGGACTTCTGGAAGTACGTCCAGATCACCCTGAACGGCATCACCGACCTGAGTGTCGGCTCCCGGCTGATGCAGCGGTATGGCGAGGTGCAAGAACAGCTGGCTCCGTACGCATTCGACGTCCTGGACGCCCTCGGTATCGCCCATGGCGCTGCACACATGGAGGTCCGGCTGACACCGACCGGTCCGTGTCTGGTCGAGGTCGGGGCCCGGATGGCAGGACTGGGGATGCCGTACTTCACGAAGCACTGCATCGGCGAGACCCAGATCGAGTGGATCGTCGATGCGTACGTCCGTCCCGATCGCTTCGCCGAGCGGTGGAAGGAGGGCTACGAGCTGAGGCGCCACTTCGTGAGCGCGATGACGGCGTCGCCTGTCGACGGCGTCCTGCGGTCGTACCCGATGCTGCCCGTCGTCGAGCAGCTGGAGAGTTTCTCCAGCATGCATGCGGTGGTCGCGCCGGGTGACCGGCTGCGGCGAACCGTGGACGACATCACCTGCCCCCTCGTCGTCAACTTCAGCCACGAGGTCGAAGAGATCGTCGATCGTGACTTCGGCACGCTGCGCTATCTCGACGGGCCGTCGTTCTACGAGCTGGAGCCGCCGCCGTGAGACCGCACGTCGTGGTCATCCACCGCTGGCGGGCGCACTATGCCCTGTACGACGCCTACATCGACCACGCGACCCACGCGGTGACGTACGTGACCACGGAGGTCGGCGCGTCCGCCGTACCCTCGACTGCTGCAGAGGTCGTCCTGGTTGAGGCAACCGACGACCTGCCGTCCGTCCGGGACCGGATCAAGCAGCTGGCCGACCGACACGGGCCGCCGGCCCAGATCGTTGGGCTCAAGGAAGACGACCTGCTTACAGCGGCGCAGCTGCGAGAGGAATGGGGTTGCCCCGGGCCGGGGCCGGCAGACCTGCTCCGTTTCCGCGACAAGTACGTGATGCTGTCCCGCGTGTCGGCGAGCGTGTCCGTGCCGGCGTTCGCGGCGATCTCCACAGCCTCCGATGTTGCGGCGTTCGCCGATGACTACGGCTGGCCAGTCGTGGTGAAGCCCCGCATCGGTAGCTCGAGCCAGGGCGTGTCAGTCCTTTGGGAGACCGCCAACCTCGACTTCGAGATTCATGGGCCGCTGATGGTGCAGGCGTTCGACGGCCGACAGATCTATCACGTGGACGGATACTTCGACGGTGCCGCTCTCGGGCCGTGGCGAGCCTCGCGCTATATCAACACCTGCCTCGGCTTCCGTACAGGCGATGTGCTCGGCTCGGTCGAAGAGGACAGTCCGGCAATCCTGTCGTCGATCGGTGCGTTCGCGACGAAGGCGATGGCAGCGATCGCGGACGGCCCGCTGATGTTCCACCTAGAGCTCTTCGTGGACCGCTTCACGGGCCTGTGCGCATTCCTCGAGGTGGGGGCGAGAGTCGGCGGCGCGGAGATCCCGTTCCTGTGGCGGGAGATCCACGGCTACGACCTGATGGGAGCGGCGTTCGAACTGGCCATGGGTGGCGTGCCATCGCGGGTTGACGAACCGACCGGCGAGGTCGCGGGCTGGCTGCTGGTCCCAGCGCCTCAGGCACGTCCTTGCCGCGTCGTCGAGGTGACGCCGATGCTGGGTCGCGCGCCCGGCCCTTATGCGGAGGCGGTGCTGCAACCGGGTGGGGTGATCCCGGCTGCGGACGCGTACTACGAGCACGTCGGCGGCCGCTTCCGGTTCCGTGGCACAACGTCGGCGGAGGTCGAGGAAGCCATCATCGCGACAGCTCGGGACTACCGGATTCGCGCCGAGCCGCTCCACTCGTAGCCGGGCAGCCCCCCGACAGGGACGCGACCGCAGCGACGTGATGCGGGCCGGCGTCGACGTCCTCCACAACGGCTGCGTCGAGCGGCCGGCTCGCGGCGAAGGTGGTCATGTCGCGGGCGAGCCCCCACCCCGAAGCTTTGAGCGACGCCTCCTTGCGCACCCACATCCGCAGGAGCTCGACCCCCCGGCTCTCAGGATCGTCTGGGTGGCGGATCAGTGAGCTCAGGGCGTCGATGTTCTGCCCCGCCGGCTCGACGTCAACGCCCACGGGGAAGGTCTCGTCGACGGCCAGGACCACGAGGTCGCGGCAGTGAGCAAGGGAGAAGTGGGGGCCGCCCCCGACAATGGTCGGCTTGCCGTGCGCCGGGTCGCCACAGTGACGACAGGTCCGGTCAAAAGCGAGCCGGTCGGCCGGCTGGCACGTGACTCTGGCGAGCACCGCGCGGGTCAGACGCCAGGCGCTCATGAAGAGGTCGCGATCACTCTGCCGGTGCAGGCGTTTCAGTCGCGCTCGCTCATCGTCCGACCGGCGTGAGGGGTCGGCGTTCGCGGCGTTAGCGAAGGGGACGCACCAATACAGCTGGATCACGTGAGGGCCACGAGTCGTCAGGCGGTGTCATGTGCAGGATCGGCTGCAGTCTGTGCTCGGTCGGTGGGCACGGGGGTGCGGCGTTGTCCGGCTTCGCTGACCGGGTCAAGGTGGCCCTGAGGAGAGGGCTGGTTTGACCAGGTCGGCGACCGGCCGAGGATCAGCAACATTCGGTGCATCGGTGACTGGTCAGCGCCGAGCGGAAAGGGGGGCGCGAATGATGCACCCGGGACCTCACGGGGCGCGCCGGTCGGTACCTGTTCGGCGGCGGACAGCGCTGTTGCCACGACCTCGAGCGGATAGGTGGTGTCGACGCCAAGGCTGGCTGCCACGTCCCAGCCGTGTACGACATAGTCGACGAGGTGGAATCCGATCGCTGTCGGCGCCGGGAACGGCCCGCCGTCCCGCACCTCCGGAAGCCAGAAACCACGGTCGAGCACACCATCGGCGGCGAAAGCCGTGAGCACGTGGTCGGCGGCAGCCGCGTAGGCACCGGCCGGATCGTCGCCGACCGGGTGCACTTCCCACACCATGCAGTCGGTGGTGTTTCCTTCTGCGGCGGCGGCGAAGCCGTGGTGTTGGGCGATCATGTGGCCGAGGAGATCCTCCAAGGTCCAGCCGGCGCAGGGCGTAGGCCACCCGAGCTGGTCGGCGCTGACCGCGTCGACGATCTCGACGCTGCGTTGCACCGCTCGCCGGTTGAGTTCGACGAGGTCCGTCATGCGGAGTTTCGGATTCGGGTGTGCCGTCGATCTCGATCCAGCGGCCCGGATCGAGCAGCCCGCAGACCCACATCGCCACGGAAGGGCGGCGACGGCTTGAAGTTGAACGAGTTTCGATGCGCCCCAGAGCTGATCTGCACGGACGGATCATCTGCCATGGCCTATGGTCTGTCAAGTTGTCCAGTTTGGCGGTGGGCTGAGGGGCTTGGCTGCCAGACGGGGTGACTGAGGACGAGCGATCGTGGTCGCCAGGGGGACCGATTGCCCTCAAGACCCGTCAGGCGCGACCTGAGCCATCCCGAGCGCGCGATTCGGCACGTTATCGGGTTCCGCCGCGCCTAAGTTGCCCGGAACGTACCAAATCAGCGGGCGGGTGGGGTGGATGAGACTGCTGTGGACGGTGGGACTAGCAGGCGAGACGCCACCTCGAAGGTTGAGGCCCCGCCGCGAGACGGCGTTATCAGGCGGTCTTCTTGGCCTTGGGCTTGGTCGCGGTGCGACGGGCACGGCGGCGGTGCAGGTGGGCGGGCCCGATGTCTCCATTGCGCAGGAGCTCGAGCCGCTCTGACAGGATGTCCTCGAGCTCGGGGATCGAGCGACGCTCGAGCAGCATGTCCCAGTGGGTACGGGCCGGCTTCTCCGCCCTCGCCTCCGGCGCGCTGCCGTCACGCTGGCGCGACTCGGCGCCGCAGCGCGGGCATTCCCATGTGAACGGAACCTCGGCTTCCTCTGCCATGGGGATCTCGAACTCGTGGCCATTCCGGCAGTCGTACATGACTCGTTGACGAGGCGCGAACTCGATGCCGCTCTCGTCCTCGAAACTCGTGCCGCCGAGGCGTGAGCCTCGTAGGGTGGCCCGCTCTGACATGATGCGCTCCCCATTGTCTCTCTCAAGCCCCGTGTGATTCGCTCAGACGGCCGAAGGCTTCAGGTACGAAGCAATCTTGCCGACATGTGTGCCAACGTGTCGCCTGTTGCAATGATTCCCGGGCCAACTGAGATTCGGCTGAGACGCACCGGTGACCATCCAGAGATTATTCGGCGCCGGCGGGCTTGCGGTTTTGTCCCACGGGCAGGGCAGGGTTGCCAGCCTCCTCGATGCCACGCCCCACGTCGACCCTGCTCAGCAGCACGATCCCCACTCCGAAAAAGGCCACAAGCGCGATGATCGCGGGACGGTACGAGCCGGTCACCTGGTGCACCAGACCGAAGACGAGCGTGCCGAGCCAGCTCGTGCCGCGCTCGCCGGCCTGGTAGAGGCTGAAGTACTCTGCCTCGCGACCATGCGGGATGAGTCGGCTGAAGAGAGCCCGAGACAGGGCCTGGGTGCCACCGAGGACGATCCCGATCCCGACGGCGAGGCCGAGGAAGGGCAGCAGCTGGTGCTCGGGTAGCGCGAAGGCCATGACCACGATGACCATCCAGGCCACCAGACCCCCCATGATCGTGCGGTAGGCACCCCATCGGGTGGCGAACCTGCCGAACAGCAGCGCCCCCCCGACCGCCACGAACTGCACGAGCAGGATCGTGGCGATGAGCTCCGAGGTGGAGAAGCCCAGCTGCTTCTCGCCGTACGTCGATGCCGCCGCGATGACGGTCTGGATGCCGTCGTTGAAAACGAGGTACGCCAGCAGGAAGCGCAGCGTCATCGGGTAGGCCCGCAGCCCGCGGAGCGTGGCCCAGAGCTGGCCGAAGCTCTGGCGCGCCAGGCTGCCCGGCTCCCGCAGCACGCCGACGGCCGGGCGGTCCCGGATCCCGCGGTAGGGGATGATCGTGAACCCGGCCCACCAGAGCCCGGCACTGAGCAGGCAGACCCGAACAGCGGACGACTTGTCGAGGCCGAAGCTGTCATGCAGCAGCACGACGACGAGGTTCGCGGCGAGCAGCAGTCCGCCGCCGAGATAGCCCAGTGCCCAGCCGCGTGACGACACGTCGTCGCGCTCGTCGGGCGACGCGATGTCGCACAGGATCGAGTCGTAGATCACCAGGCTGGCGCCGAGACAGATGTTGGCGAGGAACAGCAGCCCGGCGCCGAGCTGCCAGTTCGACCCCGTCACGAAGAACATCCCACCCGCGAAGGCACTCCCGACCCAGGCGAAGCGAGCCATCAGGACCGACTTGTGCGAAGACCTGTCCGCCACCGCGCCGACCACCGGAAGCACCAGCGCCGAGAAGATCGTGGCCAGGGTCACGACGTAGAACACCAACGAGCCGGGCGAGACGTCGAAGTCGGCCACGCTCAGGTCCGCCGTACACGGTCGTTCCTCGGTGCCGACCCGGCCACACGCCGCCCGCTCGGCGACCGAGATCAGGTAGGGCGCGAACAGCACGGTCGCCACGGTCGTCACGTAGGCCGAGTTGGCCCAGTCGTAGACGTACCAGGCCCGACGCTCGGCACGGCGCTGGAAGCCTGACTGGCCGGCGACCGTGGGGAGCCTGCCGTCAGCCGGGCTCATCGACTCCGCCGGGCCAGATGCCGCGAGCGTCGTAGACCTCGCGCAGCACGTCCGCCCGGTCGGTGATGATGCCGTCGACGCCGAGGTCGAGCAACCGGCTCATCTCGACCGGGTCGTCCACGGTCCACACATGGACCTGCTTGCGAAGGGCATGCGCGCGCTCGACGAAACCACGAGTCACGATGGGGAATGCTCCGACTTGCGACGGCACCTGGGCGACGAGTCCGTCACCGATCGTGGCCCAGCGCAGCCGGTACGTCGGGAGCAGCCGCAGGGCCGCGACGCCCGGGAGGGTGTATGACGTGGCGACGCGTGGCCCGAGTCGGGCGCGGAGCCGGCTGAGGCGCCAGGGAGAGAAGGATGCGACGCAGACCCGGTCCCAGGCGTGGTGCTGGGCGATCAGCCGGGCCAACGGGTCGATGGCCAGCGCCGCCTTGCAGTCGATGTTGACCTTGAGATCCGGCCACGAGGCCAGGATGTCGCTGAGGAGCGGGATCGGCTCGCGCCCCCCGATCAGCGCCCGCCGCACCCGGTCGTACGGAACGTGGGCTACCGCCCCGGTGAGGTCGGTGACCCGGTCCAGGGTCGTGTCGTGGAAGGCGATGACCCGCCCGTCGGCGGTGGCGTGCACGTCCGTCTCGACGTATCGGAAGCCGAGCGCGACGGCCGCTCCAAAGGCAGCCATCGAGTTCTCGATGCCGCCACTCTGTCCGGTGTGGGCGCCCCCCCGGTGGGCCATCGCGAGGGGGCGGCCGGCATTGTCGAAGAACGCGTAGTCGTCCGCGCTGCGTGCCCACGTCACAGCCAGCAGTATGCCGCGCCGTCACGCCGCGTCGTCGATGTGAACCGCACGCGCCCCCGCCCGGGTGAGTGTGTAGACGCCGAACGCGATGAGCCCGTGCCGGTGGCAGACCCGGTATAGAGCGCGGAACCAGCTCCGGTCGTAGGGCTGCACCTGGTCGCCACCCTGACGGGTCAGACCGAGAACGAGGCCCCCGACGGCAGGCTCCTGCTCGTCGGCCGCCCTGACGATGAGCTCGTCGAGGACAGCGGCACACTCGCTCGGGGAGGCATCTGCGTCGCAGTCGAGAACGTGGAAGTGGGCGAGTGGCCGGGCGTCGGAGTCGCAGCAGATGACAAGAGCGGTGGCGGTGCCGAGGTGACGGCTGTCCACCGCGGCGCGCAGGTGCTCCTCCACCTCGCCGGGGTCGGTGAGTCGCGGCGTGCTCTGTGCTCGTGACATGGGAACAGCCTGGCCGATCACGCCTGTGGACCGCAGAAGCGATCCACAGCCATGCTGTGGTAAGGAAAATGCCCTTAAACCGGGGGTCGACGTACTACCGTTGGTGCATGCCAGCAATGACCTGCCCGCAGTGCGCATCCGAGATGGCTCCACGCGAACGCGCCGGTGTCTCCGTCGCGCAGTGCACGTCATGTGCGGGCCTCTTCCTGCGTCGCCTCGACCGCGGGGTGTTGATCGAGGCGGAGAACGACTGGCATCTCTCGTCAGGACCCTCGACCCAGCCGATCCCCCGTATCACCACGGGGATGGCGGCGCCGACGATGACGCTGGAGACGCCGCACGCCCGCTCGTTCGTCGACGAGCTCTTCGGTTGACCCGCCGACGGTTCGCCGCGGGTCGCTTCGTCAGATGTCGCGGAACGTCTCGATCTGCGCTCCCAGCTTGTTGAGGCGCTCCGCCAGGTCCTCGTAGCCGCGGTTGATCACATAGACGTTGCGCAGGACCGACGTACCCTTCGCCGCCATCATGGCCAGCAGGATGACGACAGCCGGCCGAAGCGCCGGGGGACACATCAGCTCGGTCGCCGACCAATGGGTGGGGCCCTCGACGAGCACCCGGTGCGGGTCCAGGAGAGTGACGGAGGCGCCGAGCTTGGTCAGCTCGGTCAGATAGATCGCCCGGTTCTCGTAGACCCAGTCGTGGATCATCGTCTGACCCTCGGCGACGGCGGCGATGACCGCGAAGAAGGGCAGGTTGTCGATGTTGAGGCCAGGAAACGGCATGGGGTGGATCTTGTCCAACGTGGCGTGCAATGTCGACGGGCGCGTGGTCAGGTCGACCAGCCTGGTGCGGCCGTTCTCGGCGAGGTACTCGGCGGTGCGGTCGTAGCTGAACCCCATCTCCTCGAGCAGAGCCAGCTCGATCTCGAGGAACTCGATCGGGGCCCGCCGGATCGTGATCTGCGACGACGTGACGATGGCGGCGGCGATCAGGCTCATCGCCTCGATCGGGTCCTCCGACGGTGCGTAGTCGACGTCCACGTCGATCATCGAGACACCGTGCACGGTCAGGGTGGTCGTTCCGATGCCGTCCACCAGCACCCCGAGCTTGGTCAGGAAGAAGCAGAGGTCCTGCACCATGTAGTTGGGGCTGGCGTTGCGGATCACCGTCACGCCGGCGTTTCGGGCCGCTGCGAGAAGCGCGTTCTCGGTCACGGTGTCGCCGCGCTCGGTGAGCACGATGGGGCGGGTCGGCGTGACGGACGGGTTGACCTCGGCGTGGTAGCTGCCCTCGGTCGCCTTGACCTCCAGACCGAACGGCCGAAGGGCGGTGAGATGGGGCTCCACGGTACGGCGTCCGAGGTCACACCCCCCGGCGTACGGCAGCTCGAAATGCTGGCGCTCGTGCAGCAGCGGTCCGAGGAACATGATGATGCTCCGCGTCCGACGGGCCGCTGACTCGTCGATCGACGTGAGGTCCAGGTGGTCGGGAGGCTGCAGCTCGAGGTCGTTGTCCTCGTTCAGCCAGCTGTGGCGGAAACCGATGCTGGCCAGCACCTCGAGGATGCGGTTCACCTCCTCGATGCGGGCAACCTTGCGCAGCGTCGTACGGCCCTTGTTGAGCAGGGCTGCACAGAGCAGGGCCACTCCGGCGTTCTTGCTGGACTTCACGGTGATCGCCCCGGACAACGTCGTACCACCGACGACCCTCAGGTGCATCGGCCCCGAGACCCCGAGCGAGACGATCTCGGAGTCCAGCGCCTCGCCGATCCGGGCCAGCATCTCCAGCGTGACGTTCTGGTGGCCGCGCTCGATCCGGTTGATCGCGCTCTGGCTGGTGCCCAGCGTGTCGGCGAGCTGGACCTGGGTGAGTGCCCGGTGCTTGCGCGCGTCCCGGATCAGGTTTCCGATCCTGCGAAGGTAGTCGTCAGGCATCAGCCGAGCGTATCTCATATCTGAGATACCGCACGGCCCCCACGCCGGTGCTTCGTCGACGTCGCGGTCCCCGGAACCATGGCGAGACGCTACTCGACGGTGACCGATTTGGCGAGGTTGCGCGGCTTGTCGATGTCGTGCCCGAGCGACCGAGCCGCGTGGTAGGCGAGCAGTTGAAGGGGGAGGGTGAGCAGGATCGGGTCCAGCTCGGGCTCGCTCTTCGGCACGTCGATGCGTTGCGTGGTCAGGTCCCCGAGGTCCACTCCGGCGTGGGTGACGACGGTCAGCGGGCCACCGCGAGCAGCTATCTCGTGCAGGGCACCGACGTTGCGGTCGACGAGCTCGTCGTCGGGCACGATCGCCACCGTGGGGACAGTCGGCCCGATGAGTGCGAGCGGGCCGTGCTTGAGCTCCGATGTCTCGTACGCCTCGGCGTGACGGTACGAGATCTCCTTGAACTTCTGGGCGCCCTCACGGGCGACCGGGAAGCCGCGCACGCGCCCGACGAAGAACAACGAGTCCGCCTGCGCGAGCCGCTCGGCCATCTCCTGGATCGGCTCCTCGAGCTTGAGCACATCCGAGATCTGGGCCGGCAGCCTTACCAGTCCGTCCAGGACTCGATGCCCGTCGGCGACGGAGAGGTCACGGACGCGGCCGAGGTGAACGGCCAGCAGGGCGAACCCGATCGCCATCGTCGTGAGCGCCTTGGTGGAGGCGACCGCGACTTCGGGGCCGGCATGCAGATATATCCCGCCGTCGCACTCGCGGGCGATGGTGGATCCCACGACGTTGATGAGGCCGACCACGCGGCCGCCCTTGCGCTTGATCTCTTGCACGGCCAGCAACGTGTCGGCGGTCTCCCCGGACTGGGTCGTGGCGACGTACAAGGTGTTGGCCTCGATCACCGGGTTCCGGTACCGGAACTCCGAAGCCGGTTCAGCGTCCGCCGGGATGCGTGCGAGTCCCTCGATGGTCGCGGCGCCGAGCTGGCCCACGTAGTAGGCGGAGCCGCAGCCGAGCACCTTGACACGCCTGATACCTCGGGTCTCACGGGCGTCGAGGTTCAGGCCGCCGAGGTGGGCGGTCGCGAAGCGATGGTCGAGCCGGCCCCGGATAACGCGTTCGGCAGCGGTCGGCTGCTCCTGGATCTCCTTGTACATGAAGTGCTCGTGGTCGCCGAGGTCGTAGGTGCCGGCCGAGACGTCAACGGTCGTGGGGCTCTTGTGGGTTGCCAGCCGGTCGGCCGTGAATGTCGAGAATCCGGACCGGGTGACTGTCGCGAGCTCTCCGTCGTCCAGGTGCACCACCTGCGTGGTGTAGCGGACCAATGCGGCGAGGTCGGACGCAACATGCATCTCTCGGTCGCCGACGCCGATGATCAGCGGGGATCCGTTGCGCGCCACGACGATTCGGTCCGGATGGTCGGCATGCAGGACCGCGAGGCCGTACGTGCCCTGGATCTGGCCGAGCGTCTCGAGCACCGCCTCCTCGACCGAGTCAGCCGCCGACCGGGCCACCAGGTGGGCGACCAGCTCCGTGTCCGTCTCCGAGACGAGCTCGACTCCGTCCTCGACGAGCAGCTGTCTCAGCTGGGCGGCATTGTCGATGATGCCGTTGTGCACGACCGCCACCCGACCTGTCGCGTCGAGGTGGGGGTGGGCGTTCAGGTCCGACGGGGCGCCGTGCGTAGCCCAGCGGGTGTGCCCGATTCCGACTCTGCCCGCGAACCGGCCAGGAAGGGCCGCCGCCAGCTCGCGCACCCTGCCCTGCTGCTTGGCCACGCGCAGACCAGTGCGGCCGAGCACGACGATCCCCGCGGAGTCGTAGCCGCGATACTCGAGCTGGGCGAGTCCCTCGAGGAGCAGCGGCGCGGCGTTGTGCCCACCCAGATATCCCACGATCCCGCACATGCCGACTCCTCAGCCGTAGACGATGCGGCGCACCTGCCGCTCGGAAAGGGGCGGGGCGGACACCACTCGCTGGGTGAGCTCCCCGCTGATCTGCCGAAAGATGTCCGGGTTCCGCATGCCGGATGCCTGCAGCCGGCTGTGCCGCCGGCGGACGAACTCCTCTGTCGGCTCGGCGAAGTAGGCCACGACGTCGGCGACGACACGGGCGGCTTCATCCGGGCTCAACCCCGTGCTCTGCACCACTCGGCTCACCAGATCGCTGTCGCGCACCGGTTGAGCATGGCACAACTGGCTCGCTGAGACCCACTTCTTGCCCGCTGACGGGCAGATATCGTCGCTCGGACACCCCGTCAGGCGGTCGGGGCCCGGCGGTGGGGGCGAGTTGCGCGCGTGGGACGGTGGGCGAGGATAGCCGAACGGTTCGCTACGGTCACCGCGAGTGGTGACTGCACATCTCGCGAGAGGGGATCCGCGGTGAGCTCGACCTCTGGGGTCTCCCTAAACCGATACCTGGTAGGTCTCCTGCTCGGGACCGAGGAGGACTGGCCACGGGCGTTCGAGACCATCACGCGGCGTCTCGGCACGTTCTCATACGGCGGTCGGGACCACGCGGTCGACACCGAGCGGGTCCGCATCGAGCCCTTCAACCTCCGCGCGTCAGCGCGTCACGACCTGGTGATCGACAGGCTGGCGCACTGGTACTACCACCCGCGCGAGTGGCTCAAGAAGATCGTGCTGATGGACGACGTCTACCTGCTGAACTCTCCGTTCACCTTCCAGTCGATGGAGAAGCACTCGGCGTACTGCGCCCTCATGCGACTCGGCATGAAGGTCCCGGAGACCGTCCTGGTGCCCTACAAGAACCCCATCGACAACGTGCGATGGGCCTACACCTCGCAGCGGTACAACGAGCACTTCAGCCTCGTCGACGTCGCGCACGGCATGGGGTACCCGATGTATATGAAGCCGTTCGACGGCGGCGCCTGGCGTGGGGTGTCGCGCATCAACAACGACGACGACCTGTGGGCTGCCTACAACGAGTCCGGTGAGATGCTCATGCACCTGCAGAAGGCCGTCGAGCCGTACGACGTGTTCGCGCGCGCCCTCACCATCGGCCCCGAGACGATGGTGATGAACTTCCGACCCGACGAGCCGATGCACCAGCGGTACGCCGTCGACCACGACTTCCTGTCGGCCGCCGGCGGCGCGGAGGCGGTCACGATCGCGCAGACCGTGAACGCTTTGTTCCGTTGGGAGTTCAACTCCTGCGAGATGCTCGTGCAGGGCGACGAGGTGCTGCCGATCGACTACGCGAATGCCTGCCCGGACGTGGCGGTGACGTCGCTGCACTACTACTTCCCCTGGGCGATGTCGTCGCTAGTGAAGTGGTCGACGTTCTGCCTCGCGTCCGATCGGCGCGCGCGGCCACACATCGACACAACGGACTGGTTCGCGATCGCGGACGACCCCGATCTCTCGTACGGCGACAAGCTGGCCGGATACCAGAGGCTGGCGGACGGCTACTTCCAGCGCGACAAGTACCGCGACTTCTGCGCCACGGCGCTCCCCGACATCGACGCGATCGTGCTGGAGTGGGTCGCGTCACCCGACTTCGACAACCTCCTCGTCCAGACGGTAGTCGCGACGTATCCCCAGCACGAGCACGAGATGTTTCTTGCCCACTTCAGAGGCCTGATCTCCCTGTGGGTGCACGACCAGCAGAACCTGAAGGCCGGTGCCGAGCGGGCATGAGACATCGACAGCTCGGCCGCTCCGGCCTGACCGTCAGCGCCGTCGGGATCGGCTGCAACGCGTTCGGGACGCGCATCGACGAGGACCGAACGAGAGCGGTTGTCGAGGCGGCCGTCGATGCCGGCGTCACCCTGTTCGACACTGCCGACGTCTACGGGACGGGAGCCAGCGAGGAGCTGCTCGGCAGGGCCCTTGGCTCGCGGCGCGAGGACGTGGTGGTCGCCACCAAGTTCGGCATGGACATGCAGGGGGCCAACGGACCGGACTGGGGAGTCCGCGGCTCCCGGCGCTACATCCGCAAGGCCGTCGAGGCGAGCCTCCGCCGGCTCGGCACCGACTGGATCGACCTCTACCAGTTGCACGCACCGGACGCGAAGACCCCGATCGAGGAGACGCTCGCGGCCCTCAACGAGCTCGTCGTGGAGGGCAAGGTCAGGTATGTCGGATCGTCGAACTTCGCGGGCTGGCAGGTGGTCGACGCGGACTGGGCGGCGTGCGCGAGCGGCCTGTCGGCGTTCGTGAGCGCGCAGAACAAGTACTCGCTCGCGGACCGGTCTGCGGACGGCGATCTCGTGCCCGCTTGCGAGCATGTCGGCGTCGACCTGCTGCCGTTCTTCCCGCTCGAGTTCGGACTCCTGACGGGGAAGTACCGGCGCGGCGAGCCGGCCCCGGCGGGAAGCCGGCGGGCGACGCCAACCACCCGGCGGGCCGGGGCCGCCTTGGCCCCCCTCGCGGGGCGCGG
>JBBJMF010000016.1:0-36614 GCA_037719575.1 Nocardioidaceae bacterium | reverse complement strand
CAGGCTCTGAGCCCGACCCCTGATCGACTACTGGGTCAGCGCGTCGAGCGCCTTCTTCAGGGCGTTCGGCTGGCTTGGGCGACGGGGTGCGGTCTTCCTGAGCTCCAGCATCTGAGTACCGATCTCTTGGAGCGTGTTGCGGCCCAGGGCTTCGCGAACCTTGGGAAACCACTCGTCCTCTTCTTCCTCCATGTGGTGGCGGACGTTCTCGATGAGCACGGTTGTCTTCGCCTCGAACCGCTCGTCGTTGGGTGACATCGTCGACAGCTCCATGCACAGGATGTCCGCCACGTGGTGTTCCTCGTAGGACTCCAGAATGTCGTCCTCGAGATCCGGGATCAGCTGCCGCACCCGCGGGTACATGGCTTCGTTCTCGATATAGGTGTGGACGGTGAGGAGCTCGAGGATCTTGTCGACCAGCTTGCCGCGGGTCGCGGAGGCGCTGTCGCTCGTCTTCTCAAACTCACGGAACAACCGGCGGATCTCGACGTGGTCCTGCTTAAGGATCACGATGGCATCGGTGGACATGGTTTTCTCCTCGGGCAGAAGTAGCGGTCACGTCTTGCGTACCCAGGATCGGCGCCGTCTATCCCGATCCGGTGCACGTGAGATCCTAGGGCCATGTGCAGGAATATTCGCGTGCTCTACAACTTCGAGCCGCCCACCACCGAGGACGAGATCCAGGCCGCTGCCCTACAGTACGTTCGCAAGGTCAGCGGGATGGCCAAGCCGTCACAGACCAACGAGGACGTCATGGCCGGGGCCCAGGACGCCGTCGCGGCCGCAACCAGGACGCTGCTCGAGGCACTCGTGACGAACGCCCCGCCGAAGGACCGCGACGTAGAGCGCGCCAAGGCCCGCGAGCGGGGAGCCCGGCGGGTTGAGCGGGCTGTGGCATCGTCCAACGCCTGACCCCAGCCCTGGCTCGTCCTCCATGCCCACGTGACCTAGCGGTCAGGTGGACCGAGCTCGGCTGGCGCCGAGCGAGCGCCAGTAGTCGTTGAGTGCGCCGTTCACCTTCACGAACCAGATGATCGGGCCGACGATGATGAGGATGCCCGGGATCACCCATAGTCCGGTGGTGGCACGCACCGGGGCGCCATGTCAGACGTTTCACACCACGCGGCCGTGCCGCTATCCTCGCAGGCATGACAACGCCCACTCGTCCTCTCGTCTGTCGCGGATGGTGGCTGCCCTGACGGGCGGTCCGTCGAGTCATCCCTGACCCATCAGCCGCCCCACGAGGGCGGCTTCGTCATGTGTGTCCCCCGTGGGCCCGTTGCAAGGAGCACCCATGTCATCCTCCGACCCACCACGGGTTCTGTCCGGCATCACGCCGAGCGGCGCGCTGACGCTCGGAAACTACCTCGGCGCTTTGAAGCGTTTCGTGGACGGCCAGGGAGCGCAGGAAGGTTTCTTCTTCGTGGCCGACCTGCATGCGTTGACGACGCCATGCGAGCCCGGCCGCGCCCGCGAGCTGACCCTGCAGACCGCAGCGCTCTTCATCGCGTCCGGGCTCGACCCCGAAGCCTCGACGGTCTTCGTGCAGTCGCATGTTCGGGCCCATGCGGAGCTGGCGTACCTCCTCGAGTCGACGGCCTATGTCGGTGAGCTCGGTCGGATGATCCAGTTCAAGGAGAAGGGAGGCCGGCCGCGAACCCGGGCGAGCCTCTTCACGTATCCGTGTCTGATGGCGGCCGACATCCTGCTGTACGACGCCCGGCGGGTGCCGGTCGGCGGCGACCAGAGCCAGCACGTGGAGCTGTGCCGGGACCTCGCCGTGCGCTTCAACCGCGACCACGGCGAGACGTTCGTGGTCCCGGAGCTGGCTCCGGCGGCGTTGGCCACCAGGGTGACCGACCTGGCCGACCCCGCAGTCAAGATGAGCAAGTCCGCGCCCGACAAGGCATCCGGCGTCGTCCGGATGCTCGACGATGCCGACGCCATACGGCGGAAAGTGATCCGGGCGGTCACCGACTCGGATGGCGAGGTCCGCTACGACCCGGAGACCAAGCCGGGCGTGTCGAACCTTGTCGACATCCTCGCGGCCATTCACGGCGGCGACCCGCATGACCTCGCGGCAACGTTCGCGTCGTACGGCTCCCTGAAGCAGGCCACTGCGGACTGCGTGGTGGACGCTCTCGAGCCGATCCAGCGGACCTACCGCCTCCTTCGCGAGGACTCCCCTCGACTGGCGGCGGCGCTCGCACTCGGCGCCGCCCGTGCATCGCGTCAGGCCGAGCCGGTGCTCCGTCGAGCGCGGGAGGCGATAGGTCTCGTGACCACCGTGTGAGGATCACCCCATGAGACGCCGAGGTTCACTGGCCGTGCGTGCGTCCGTGTTGCCCCCACGGCGGCACTGAGTGAGACGTGAGCCGGACATCCCTGCACGCACGTCGGATCTGACGCTGATCTCCCAACGGGTGCTCTCCACGTTCAGCGACATCGGCCGGTCGGTGGTAGTCGGGATCTCCGGATTTGGGGGAGCGGGAAAGTCAACGGCCGCTCAAGCTCTCCGCGCGCGATTGCCAGACTCGGTCTTGGTCCCAGGGGACGAGTTCATCCGCTTCAGGCCGCCGACAACGCGGTCGGATGACTGGTCGGACATGGATCGGAACCGACTACTTCAGCAGGTGCTGCTCCCCACGCAACGCGGCGAGGCTGGGCGGTATCAGATCTATGACTGGGACACCCAGAGACTCGGGGAGTGGGTGCCGCTGACTGGATCCGTCGTGATCGTCGAAGGAGTTGGTCTGTTCCACCCTGAGCTCGTGGAGCACTTCGACCTTCGAGTATGGATCGACGTCGACCTGGACACCGCGACGGTACGAGGCATGTGGCGTGATGAGAACGTCTTCCGCAACCCGCAGGTCGACCTGTGGGAGCGGGTCTGGAAGCCGAACGACGCGGACTTCTTCCGAAGGTTCCAGCCAGATCAGGCAGCCCACATCATCTACTCGCCATCCGCGTCGCGGTTGTAGACGGCGGCACCCTACGGCGGCAACCAACCCGGGGGGTCAGGTAACCTTGAGGTTACGTAACTCTTGTGATACACAACGTACATGGAAGCGGCACTTGAAGCCCTGAGCGACGGCACGCGTCGGCGGATCGTGGAGGAGCTGGCTCAGGCCGACCGCACAGCGGGTGAGCTGGCCGGCTTGTTCGACATCAGCCGACCCGGCGTCTCGCGACATCTGAGGGTGCTGCGTGAGGCCGGGCTCGTGACGGCCGAGCCGGATGCTCAGCGCCGGGTGTACTCGCTCACCACCGAGCCGCTCGAGGAGCTCGCCGAGTGGCTCGGCCGCTATCGGAGGTTCTGGACCCAGCGGCTCGATGCCCTGGACACCGAGATCGTGCGCGGCAAGCGCGCGCGGAAGGAGAAGAGATGACCGAGACCGACATCATGGGCGCGTTCCGCCGGGAGGGTGACAACCTGGCCGTGCGCCTGGAGAGGAGGTACGAGTCGGACGTCGACGACCTGTGGTCCGCGCTCACCCAGCCGGCTCGGCTGGCCCGCTGGTTCGCCGACGTCACGGGGGACCTTCGTCTCGGCGGGGAGTTCCTCATCGTGTTCGACGCGGACGATCCCTCGCAACGCACGAGCGGCTCGATCCTCGAGTGCCGACCCGCTGAGCGCTTGGCCGTCTCATGGCGCATCGAAGGCGAGCCCACCTCCATGGTGACCGTTGATCTTGCTGCCGACGGAGACGGCGCCCGGTTGGTACTGGAGGAGCAGTGGCTTCCGGAGAGCCAGGCGGCAGGGTACGGCGCCGGGTGGCACGCGTACCTCGAGCAGCTAGCCGCCGACCTGGCGGGAGGCCAAGGTCACGGTCCGCAGTGGGACGAGCGCTGGAAGGAGCTCCTCCCGGCCTACCAGGCTCAGCTTGCCGACTGACTCTTCCTGTCGGGTCGCACCGGCATCGGGCAGGGCACTCAGTCTCGCGAAGAGGCCGCGCATTCTCAGGAGCTCCTCGTGGGAGCCGGACTCGACGATGCGGCCCTTGTCGAGGACCACGATCTGGTCGGCGCGGCGGATCGTCGACAGCCGGTGCGCGATTGTGATCGTCGTACGGCCCTCGGCAAGAGAGTCGAAGGCGGCCTGGACGGCGCGCTCGGTCTGGTTGTCCAGCGCGCTGGTCGCCTCGTCGAGCACCAGGATCCGGGGATCACGCAGCAGGGTCCGCGCAATGGCGATCCGCTGCTTCTCGCCTCCGGAGAACCGGTAGCCGCGCGAGCCGACGATCGTGTCGTAGCCGTCCGGAAGGGCGGCGATCATGTCGTGGATGTGGGCGGCTCGTGCTGCCTCCTCGATCTGGAGGTCGCTGGCATCGGGCCGTGCGTAGCGGAGGTTGTCTCGAACGCTGGCATGCAACAGGTAGGTCTCCTGCGTGACGACACCGACGATCTCCACCAGGTCGCCGAGCGCCATGTCCGTCAGGTCGACGCCGTCGACCGTCACGCTGCCGCTGGTCGGGTCGTGCAGGCGGGCCAGCAGGGACGCCAGCGTGCTCTTGCCGGATCCGGTCTCACCGACGACGGCCAGTGTCGTGCCGGCTGGGACGCGCAGCGAGATGTGGTCGAGTGCGGGCTCCTCCGCGTCGGGGTAGCGGAACGTCACGTCGTGCAGATCGACATCCCCGCGCACGCCCCGGGCGTCGAAGGGGTGCGGCACCGCAGGCTCGTCGATGTCGACTCGCAGGTCAAGGTACTCGAAGATGCGGCTGAAGAGCGCGAGCGAGCTGGTGATCGACACCTGCACGCTGAGCAGTCCCATCAGCGGCCTGAAAAGCGTTGCCTGCAACGTGGTGAAGGCGACAAGCGTCCCGATCGTCATCGTCCCGCGGGTCGTCGGAAGACCGGCGCTCAGATAGATGACGGCCGGGATGGCCGCGAAGAGGACGCTCATCGACGCCATCCGCCAGCGGCCGGCGAGCTGTGAGCGCAGCTCGAGGTCGATGAGCGTCTCGGAGAGCCCGGCGAATTTGGCCACCAGGGCGGGACCGGCGCCGAGGGTCTTGCTGAGCTGGACACCGCTGATCGACAGCGATTCCTCGACGATGGCGCTGATGTCGGCGAGCTGGCGCTGCTGCTGCGCAGTGATCCGGCGGCGCATCTGCGCGACCCGGCGGGTCAGCAGGATCGCCGGGGGGATCACGACCAGCGAGATGAGGGAGAGCCGCCACGACAGCGCCACCATCGCGATCGATGTCGCTACCACGGTGGTCAGGTTCGCCGCGATCGAAGCGGCTGTCGACGTCACGACGGCCTGCATGCCGCCGATGTCGTTGGTGATCCGCGACTGGATCTCCCCGGTTCTCGTGCGGGTGAAGAAGTCAAGCGACTGGCGCTGGAGATGGCTGAACACGTCGGTGCGCAGCCGGTGCATGACCTGCTGTCCGACCGAGGTGGACACCCAGGTCTGGATCACGCCGAGGCCCGCAGTCACGGCGGTGGCGGCGACCATCCCGGCGACCAGCCAGCTGAGCAGTGCCAGGTTCTGAGCCGGGAGAGCGTCGTCGATCACGGCGCGCAGCAGGAAGGGGGAGGCCAACCCGACCACGGACGCGACCACGATGATCGCGGTGACGCCGACCAGCGGCAGCCGGTACGGCGCGAAGAGGCGGGCCACGCGACGGATCGAGACCCGCTCGGCGCGAGCACGGTCCTCGGCCGTCACCGAAGCCAGTGAGCGTCGGCGCGTCATGTCGATGTCAGCGGGTTCCATCTATGTCATCACCGGTCCTTCCGTCGAGCGATAGCCAGATGCGAGACTTAAACACTGCTGAGGTTACCTCATAGTGAGGGTAGCACTAGATGCCGGTAGGGTGTTCCTGTGTCCGACGGCCGGGGCGACTCGCTCAACGAGATGTTCGCGACGGTGGCCCGACGGCTCCGCCATGCCTCCATGCAGGCGCTCGCCCCGTGGCAGATCGCGCCGTCACAGCTGCGCGCGATCTCGCTGGTCGCCACCCATCGGGCCATCCGGCCGAGCGAGCTGGCGGAGCAGCTGCGCATCACGCCGCGGTCCGTGACCGAGGTCATCGACGGACTCGAGGGGCGCGGGCTGGTACGGCGGGCCGCAGACCCCGATGACCGGCGCGCCACCTTGATCACCCTCACGCCGGGCGGCGCCGACGTCGTGGCTGCGGTCCGCGCCGCTCGCGCGGCGGAGGCCGAGGTGATCTTCGGGGCGTTGAGCGCTGCGGACCGGGCGCAGCTTCGTCGCATCCTGACCCTCCTGACCGCCGAGGAGGACGTCTCCGGGGCTCAACCACCTCCGGTACGGTGAACCCCGGGGCGAGCCCAAGGGCGGGGAACCGTAGTCGTCGTCATTTCCTGGAAGGTCACCGCATGTCGCAGATCGTGCAGGGCATCATCGCCCGTGAGCAGGGGTCGCCGGTCGATCTGGTCAATGTCGTCGTACCGGATCCGGGACCTGGAGAGGCCGTGGTGAAGGTGCAGGCGTGCGGCGTGTGCCACACGGACCTGCACTACCGCGAGGGCGGGATCGGCAACGACTTTCCCTACCTGCTCGGCCATGAGGCGGCCGGAGTCGTCGAAGCGGTGGGCGAGGACGTGACGAGCGTTCAGCCGGGTGACTTCGTGATCCTGAACTGGCGGGCTGTGTGCGGCCACTGCAGGTCGTGTCGCCGTGGACGGCCCTGGTACTGCTTCAACACGTTCAACGCCACGCAGAAGATGACGCTCGAGGACGGCACCGAGCTCTCGCCTGCGCTCGGCATCGGCGCGTTCGCCGACAAGACGCTCGTGCACGGGGGACAGTGCACGAAGGTCGACGCGTCCGCCCCGGCGACTGCCGCGGGGCTGCTGGGGTGCGGGGTCATGGCGGGGCTCGGCGCGGCGATCAACACCGGCGGGGTGGGACGGGGCGACTCGGTCGCGGTGATCGGCTGCGGCGGGGTCGGTGCGGCTGCGATCGCGGGCTCGGTGCTCGCCGGGGCAGCTCGGATCATCGCGATCGACATCGACGAGCGCAAGCTCGGCAAGGCCAAGGAGCTCGGCGCCACGCACACGGTCGATGCTCGCTCGTCAGACGTCGTCACCGCTGTGCAGGACCTCACCGATGGCTTCGGTGCCGACGTGGTGGTCGACGCGGTGGGTACGCCTGCCACCTGGACCCAGGCGTTCTACGCCCGCGACCTCGCCGGCACCGTCGTGCTGGTCGGCGTACCGATGCCCGACGCGACCGTCGACCTCAAGCTGCTCGACGTGTTCGGCCGCGGCGGGTCCCTCAAGTCGTCGTGGTACGGCGACTGCCTGCCGAGCCGGGACTTCCCGATGCTCATCGACCTGTACCTCCAGGGTCGGCTCCCGCTGGACGCCTTCGTCTCCGAGACCATCGGCCTGGACGACGTCGAGGAGGCGTTCGACCGGATGCACACGGGTGACGTGCTGCGCTCGGTCGTGGTGCTGTGACCGACGTCCGGATCGACCACGGCGTCACAAGCGGCACCTTCTCCCTCGACGGGCAGACGTTCGACGTCGACAACAACATCTGGGTGGTGGGCAACGACGACGAGTGCGTCGTGGTCGACGCGCCGCACTCGGTCAGCGACATAGCACGGGTCGTCGCCGGGAGGCGGGTGCTCGCGATCGTGTGCACCCACGCCCATGACGACCACGTTCGCGTGGCGCGAGACCTCGCGGACCAGGTGGACGCGCCGATCCTCCTGCACTCCGACGATGCGCCGGTATGGGACCTCACTCATCCCGACGCCGCACCGGACGGCTCGTTGACAGACGGCCAGCGGGTCGTCGTCGGCGACATCGTGCTCGACGTTCTGCACACACCAGGGCACTCGCCGGGATCCGTCTGCCTCTACTCAGCCGAGCTCGGAGCGGTGTTCACCGGCGACACCCTCTTCAAGGGCGGCCCGGGTGCGACCGGCCGAAGCTTCTCGAGCCACGACACCATCGTCGCCAGCATCGCTAACAGGCTCCTCACGCTCCCGCCCGACACGGTCGTCCACACCGGCCACGGCGACTCGACCACGATCGCGGCCGAGCAGGGGCTCGACGCATCCTGAGGTCGATGGCCTAGCGCCAGGCACGGATCGGCTCATCCGGCGAGATCGACGTCGCACGCGCTCTTCACCTGTCTTGTGATCGCGGCCCTGGCATTCGCGACCTCTGTCTCACTGTCGGCGGGGTCAGTTGCCGGTCTTGTTCAGCTCGATGTCGCAGTCCGCGAGGACCTGGTCGTGGATCTTGTCCGTCGCCGTCGTGATGCCCTGGCTGTCGAAGCTCTGGAGCTTCGTCTCGAGGTCCTGGAGCTGAGACGCGTCGAAGCCGTCGGGCGTGTTGCCCTGCACGAGGCCGCCGAAGTCGTCCATCGTGAGGCCAGCCGACTTCAGGATCGACTCGAGTGACTCGAACTGGTCCGCGAGGAGCGTCCAGGAGCCCTTGATATCGTCGGGCGCCTCGTCCGCGATGTTGTGGACGGCGGTCGTCAGGGCGTCGAACTTGTCGGCAGTGAAGTCGGCCCCGTCGAGGCCCCCGAGCTCGTCCTGTGCCGTCTTGACGTCCTCGCAGTAGCCGCCGCCGCTGTCACCACCACCGCAGCCCGCGAGCCCCGTGATGGTCATCAGAGCGGCAGCAGCCGTCCCCACGATCTTCTTCATGCATCCCTCGATCAGGTCGGCAGTCGGCCGAGTGCCGACCTGCTGAGGTCCAAATGTCTCACGCACCCATGCCCCTGTCTCTCGAGGGCCCGACTGTGCCGTTCGGGCGTCGTTCTGACGTAGGCTCTCGAGGTGCTCGTGATCGAACAGGCCGTGGTGGACGCGATCGTCGCCCACACGAAGCGCGACCACCCTGACGAGGCCTGCGGCATCGTCGCCGGTCCTGCGGGCTCGGACCGGCCATCACGGTTCGTGCCGATGCGCAACGCCGCGGCGTCCACGACGTTCTACGAGCTCGACTCGACAGACCTGCTGCGGCTCTACCGCGAGATGGACGACCGATCGGAGGAGCCGGTGGTCGTCTACCACTCGCACACGCACACCGAGGCATTCCCCTCGCCCACCGACCTCAGGCTCGCATCGGAGCCCGGCGCCCACTACGTGCTCGTCGGGACCGGTGACCATGGCAACGGCGACGGTCCTGTCGAGTTCCGCTCGTTCCGCATCGTCGACTCGGTGATCTCCGAGGAAGACGTCAGCATCGTCACGTCGTACGACGAGAGCTCCCGATGACGCGCTACGACTCGCTGCTGGACGCCGTCGGGGGCACACCATTGGTCGGGCTGCCGACGTTGTCCCCGTCGGCCGACGTCCGGCTGTGGGCAAAGCTCGAGGACCGGAACCCGACGGGGTCGGTCAAGGACCGGGCCGCGTTGTGGATGGTCCGGCAGGCGGAGAAGGACGGCATCCTGCGGTCGGGGTGCACGATCCTCGAGCCGACCTCGGGCAACACCGGCATCGCGCTCGCGATGACGGCGCGGCTGCGCGGCTACCGGATGGTCTGTGTCATGCCGGAGAACACGTCGGTGGAGCGTCGCCAGGTCCTGGAGATGTGGGGCGCCGAGATCGTGTCGTCGCCCGCGACCGGGGGGTCCAACGCGGCAATCGTGATGGCCAAGCAGCTCGCCGAGGACCATCCCGACTGGGTCATGCTCTACCAGTACGGCAACCCGGCCAACGCCCAGGCCCACTACGAGACGACGGCTCCGGAGATCTACGACGACCTGCCGGAGGTCACGCACGTGGTCGCCGGGCTCGGCACCACCGGCACCCTGATGGGTGTGGGTCGGTGGTTCCGTGAGCACCACCCGGGCGTCCGCATCGTCGCCGCCGAGCCGCGCTACGGGGAGCTCGTCTACGGCCTGCGCAACCTCGACGAGGGCTTCGTGCCCGAGCTCTACGACGAGTCGCTGATCGACGCGCGCTTCTCGGTGGGCCCCCGCGACGCCGTACGACGGGTCCGCGAGCTCCTCGACGCGGAGGGGATCTTCGCCGGGATCTCCTCCGGCGCGATCCTGCACGCCGCGCTCGCCCAGGCGGCGCGAGCAATGCACGACAGGGTCAGCGCCGACATCGTGTTCCTGGTCTGCGACGGGGGCTGGAAGTACCTCTCGACCGGAGCCTACGAGGGCACCATCGACGAGGCCGAGCAGCGGCTCGAAGGCCAGCTCTGGGCCTGAGGGTCAGGCTGTGACGGACTCGGGCGACTGGTTGAGGTCGGCGTTGCGGATGAGAGCGAACGAGACGGCGCCGCCGAGCGCGAGCAGCACGACGCAGATCCACATCGCCTGCTCGTAACCGCGGGCGAACACCGTCGGGTTGTCGTAGTCGTCACCGCTGAGGCCTACGGCGAACGGGAGCGCGGCCACGGCGAGCAGCGACCCGCCCCGAGCCACGGCGTTGCTGACGCCACTCGCGATGCCGGCGTAGCGGTCGGGTGCTGCGGCCAGGACGGTCGCGGTCAGCGGAGCGACGAGCAGGGCCAGCCCGAGCGCGAAGATCGTGAGACCCGGGAAGATGTCCATCCAGTAGCTGGCGTCCGCGTCGAGGAACGCCAGCAGGGCGATGCCAGCAGCGCAGACGACCGGCCCGAGCGACATCGGCAGCCGGGGACCGATGCGGGTCGCCAGCGCCCCGCCGCGCGATGCGAGGAACAACAGCACGACGGTGATGGGCACGGTGGCGATGCCGGCCTCCAGCGGGCCATACCCGACGACGGTCTGCAGCTGCAGCACCAGGAAGAAGATCGTGGCGCCCATGGCACCGTAGACGAGGAGCGTCATCGCGTTGGCGGCGCTGAACTGACGGGACCCGAACAGCTCCACCGGCATCATCGGCATCGACTCGTCGCGCTCCGCGATCACGAACGCCGCCAGGCCGGCAACCCCGATGGCGGCGGACACCAGCACGATCGGCGTACTCAACGCTCCGGCTTCAATCAACGCGAACGTCACCCCCGCGAGGCCGATGACGCCGAGGGCCGCGCCGAGGATGTCGAAGTGGTGGGCGCTCTCGGTGTCGCGAGTCTCCGGAACCCAGCGGACCGCGATGACGACCGTCACCACGGCAAGCGGGACGTTGAGGAAGAACACCCAGCGCCAGCTTGCGTACTCGACAAGCCAGCCGCCGACAAGGGGCCCCAGCGCGGCGGCGATTCCACCGAGACCCGACCACGCTCCGATCGCCCGGCTGCGGTCCTCCGGGCGGAATGCCCCTTGGATCATCGATAGGCTGCCGGGGGTGAGCAGTGCCGCCCCGACGCCCTGGATGACGCGAGCGGCGATGAGCTGGTTGGGGTCCTGGGCGATGCCGCACAGGAGCGACCCGGCCGTGAACCAGACGACCCCGAAGACGAAGATCCGGCGCCGCCCGTAGCGGTCACCGAGCGAGCCGCCGAGCAGGATGAGCGAGGCCAGCGCGAGCAGGTAGCCGTTGGTGATCCACTGCAGTTGCGGGAGGCTGGCGCCGAGGTCCGTGCCGATCTTGCGCAGCGCGATGTTGACGACCGTGCCGTCGAGCAGCGCCATGCCGGACCCGAGCACGGCGGCGGCGAGGATGGCCCGGCCGGACCCGGAGTCGTACCGGACACCCTCGCTCACGTGTGCAACCTACTCGGCGCTCCAAGCCCGAACCGGGCCGCTAGGCTCGGAGTGTGCGACAGGAGCAAAACACCGAGACACTCCTCACCCCGGCGACGAAGGTGATGGCGTCGCCTGCCCTGGTCGCGGTCGCGCTCGGGATCGTCTACGTCGTCTGGGGGTCGACCTACCTGGCGATCCGGGTCGTGGTCCGCGACCTGCCACCGCTGGCGTCCGCGAGCTGGCGCTACCTAGCGGCAGCAGTCCTGCTCGCGGGGATCATCGTGCTGCGTCGCGGCGTGCGACATCTGGCGGCGAGCCCGACACAGCTCGCCGGGTGCGCGGTTCTCGGGCTCCTTCTCCCCGCTCTTGGCAACGGCGTCGTCTCGGTCGGTGAGTCGATGGGCGCCCCGTCCGGCATCGCCGCCCTCATCGTGGCCGCCGTCCCGCTGTGGATCATCGTGTACCGGAGGGCGGCGGGGGACCGGCCGGGCCGACGCACGGTCATGGGAGTGCTGCTCGGTTTCGCCGGCCTGGTCGGGCTCATCGCGGCAAGCGGTGCCGGCGGCCAGGTGGCCGTCATCCCGTGCGTCGTGATCGGGTTCGCCACGCTCTGCTGGTCGTTCGGGTCCTGGTCGATGCCGCGGCTCTCGCTGCCCGCCGACCCGTTCGTGACCACGGTCTACGAGATGGCGTTCGGCGGCGTGTTCCTGGTGCTGTTCGCCCTGCTGCACGGCGAGGATGTGGTTCCCGCGGGAGGGTCAGCGCAGTCGTGGTGGGCCTGGGCCTACCTGGTGACCTTCGGATCGGTGGTGGCGTTCTCGGCGTACGTGTGGGTGCTCGACGCCGCACCGATCTCCCTTGTCGCGACGTATGCCTACGTCAACCCGGTGGTGGCGGTCTTCCTCGGCTGGCTGATCCTGGCCGAGCCGGTCACGCTGCCGGTCGTGCTCGGCGGCGGCGTCGCCCTGGTCGGGGTGGCCATCGTGATCCTCGCAGCAAGATCCGACAATCAGGCGGCCCAGGCCACCTGATTGTCGGATCTTTGCGCGAGGGGGTCAGGCGAGCGAGGCGAGCCAGGCCACATGCAAGTCGGAGAAGCGGCCCTGGCCGGCGTCGATGAGATCCTGCGGCGCGCCGTCCTCGAGGATCTCGCCGTGCTCCATCACGAGCACCCGGTCGGCGATCTCGACGGTGGAGAGCCGGTGGGCGATGATGATCGCCGTCCGGTGCGCCAGGATCGTGCGCAGGGCACGCTGCACGAGGCGCTCCGACGGCACGTCGAGGCTCGAGGTCGCCTCGTCCAGGATCAGCACCGCGGGGTCGGCCAGGAACGCCCGCGCGAACGCCACCAGCTGGCGCTGACCGGCCGACAGCCGACCCCCCCGGTTGGCGACGTCGGTGTCGTAGCCCTGCGGCAGCGCGATGATGAAGTCATGGGCACCTATCGCCCTGGCCGCCTCGACGATCTCCTCGCGAGTCGCCTGCGGCTTGCCGAAGCGGATGTTGTCGGCCACCGACCCGTTGAAGAGGTAGTTCTCCTGGGTGACCATCACGACCGCCCGGCGCAGGTCGTCCTCGGACAGCAGCCGCAGGTCGATCCCGTCAAGCGTCACCTGGCCGGCGTCGGGGTCGTAGAACCGCGCCACGAGCTTGGCCAGGGTGGTCTTGCCGGCGCCGGTGGTCCCGACGACGGCGATCGTCTGACCGGCCGGGATGTCGAGGGTGAGGCCGGGGAGGACCGGCCGGCCCTCGACGTAGGAGAAGCGCACGCTTTGCAGGCTCAGGGCTCCCTCGGCTTCCGGGAGCTGGGTGGGCCGGGTGGGTTCGGCCACCGAGGGCTCCTCCTCCAGGACCCCGGACAGCTTCTCCAGGGCGGCGGACGCGGACTGGAATGTGTTGTAGAACTGCGACACGTCCTGCATCGGGTCGAAGAACTGCCGGAGGTAGAGCAGGAACGCGGCGAGCACGCCCACGGTGATGTCGCCGTCGAAGGCGAGGTATGCGCCGTACAGCAAGACGATGCCCAGCGTGATGTTGCCGATGATCTTGATGCCCGGCATGAACACCCCGACGAGTCGGAACGCGCGCTCGTTGGCCGCCCGGTAGTCGTCGTTGACGAGGGCGAAGATCTCCTGGTTGCGGTCCTGGCGCCGGAACGCCTGCACCGCGCGCATGCCGTTCACGGTCTCGACGAAGTGCACGATCACGACGGCGACCGTCTCGCGGGTACGACGGTAGGCGAGCGCCGACTGGCGCCGGAACCAGGTGGTGAGCCACCACAGGAACGGGAAGCAGACGAGGGAGACCAGACCGAGCTTCAGGTCGAGGAACAGCAGGATGACGGAGGTGCCGACGAGAGTGAGCACCGCGGTGATCAGCCCGTCGAACCCGGTCTCGAGGAGCTCGTAGATCGCGTCGATGTCCGAGGTCTGCCGCGAGATGACCCGGCCTGAGGTGTACTCGTCGTGGAACGCGGGCGACAGCTCCTGGAAGTGCCCGAACATGCGGCGACGGAGGTCGAGCAGCACGTTCTGCCCCAGCCGCCCGGACATCACCAGGAACATCTGGCGGGTGATGGCCTGCCCGACGACCATCACGAGAAGGATGATGATGATCTCGACGAGCTGGCGACTGCTGTCGCCCGCGAGCAGTGGCGGGATGCCGACGTCGATGCCCTCCTTGACCAGGTAGGGCACCGACAGTCGCGTCGCGTTCTCGATCAACACGACGACCATCAGCCAGACGAGCGCGCGCTTGTGCGCCTTCAGCAGAGACCCGAGCAGGCGCCGGGAGCGCTCCTTGAGCAGCAGCGACACCCGGTCGGGCAGGTCTTCCCCGTGCTCGGCGGCGACTCCGCGCCAGTCGTTCTGCGTGGTCATCGTGCGGTCGCCCCTGTCCGACGAGTGTCGAGGTCGCCCTCGACGTCCTGCTCCCCGGCCAGCAGCTCGCGGTAGGCGGGCACGGTGGCGAGCAGGTCGTGGTGGCTGCCGACATGGGTGATCGTCTTGCCCGACAGGAGGGCGACTCGGTCGGCGAGCATGACGGTGGACGCCCGGTGGGCGACGAGGATCGCTGTCGTGTCGGCCAGCACCCGCCGGAGCGCCTGCTCGACAAGCGCCTCGGTGTGGACGTCGAGCGCCGACAAGGTGTCATCGAGGACGAGGATCTTCGGTCGGGCCAGCACCGCCCGGGCGAGGGCAAGGCGCTGCCGCTGGCCCCCGGACAGCGACATCCCCTGCTCCCCGATGCGCGTTTCGAGGCCCCAGGGGAGCTCGTAGACGAAGCCCGCCTGAGCCGTCTCGATCGCATCGCGAATGTCGTCGTCACTGGCGTCCGGACGGCCGAGCGTGACGTTCTCGCGGACGCTCATCGAGAACAAGGTGGCGTCCTCGAATGCGGTGGCCACGATCCGCCGAAGGCTCGGCAGCGTCAGGTCGCGGGTATCGACGCCGTCAATGGTCACCCGGCCCGCTGTGGCGTCGTACAACCGTGGCACGAGAGCGGTCAGCGACGTCTTACCGGACCCGGTGGCGCCCACGATCGCGACGGTCTCGCCGGGATGTACGTCGAGGGTGACGTCGGCCAGGACGAGCTCGGCGGAGTCCGGGTAGTGGAAGTCGACGTGCTCGAACCGGAGATGACCGCTCGCTCGCTCGAGGTCGACGTCGCCTCCCTCGATGCTGGATCTCGTGTCGAAGATGTCCAGCACGCGATCCGCCGCGGTCATGGCTTCCTGCGCCATGGCGAGGATGACACCGAGCGACTCGATCGGCCAGATCAGCTGAAGCATCAGCGTGATGAACGCCACGAGTGTGCCGAGCGTCAGCTGGTCGTTGCCGACGCCGAGGGCGCCGAGCAGCAGCACGATGACGAGGCTGATGTTCGGGATCACCTCGAGGAATGTCCAGAAGCGCGAGGAAAGACGCACCTTCTCCATCGAGGTCTCGTAGAGCGTTTGAGTCTTGTCGTGAAAGTTGGCCTGGCTGAAGCGGCGCCGACCGAACGACTTGATGACCCGGAAACCGACGGCCGCCTCCTCCACCGCCGTCGCAACGTCGCCCTGCTGGTCCTGGACCCGTCGCGAGACGACGACGTAGCGTGACTCGAACCGCTTGCTCAGCGCGATGATCGGCACGGCAGACAGCGCCACCACGATGCCGAGTGGCCAGAAGAGCTTCAGCAGCAGCAGGGTCACGAACACCAGCTGGATGATGTTGATCACGAGGAACAGCAGACCGAAGCCCATGAAGCGACGGAGGGCGCTCAGGTCTGTCGTGACGCGCGACAGCAGCTGACCGCTCTGCCATCTGCTGTGGAACTCCATCGGCAGCTCCTGCATGTGCCGGTAAAGGTCGTCGCGCAGCGCCGTCTCGAAGCCGAGCACCGCCCTGGCCTGGACCCAGCGGCGGATCAGGATCAGGCCTGCCTCGGCCAGCCCGAGCAGGAGGGCGAGGATCCCGAGCGGAAGGATCGGCGCCACCTCATGGTCGGCGATCGGACCGTCGATCATCGCCTTGGTGACGAGCGGGATCGACAGGGCCACGAACACCCCGAGGAAGGCGGTGACGCCCATCAACGCGAGGGCCTTGTAGTGCGGGCGGAGATAGCTGCGCAGCCGCCACAGCGAGTGGGCTCCTGCTGGGCGGCTCGGGGTAGAGGGATCGTCGAGCGTTCCGGGATCAGCGGCGGGGGGCGAGGTCATCGGGGGGCGTTGGCCTCCTGGGCTGCGGCGGACGGGACGGACGACTCGGGAGGCGCAAGAGTGAAGGTGTAAGCGTCAGTCTACGTGATGCCTCTGACAGCTCGCCAACCGGTTTCTTGACCGGGTCAGCCGGCTGGCTAGCCCCGGTCGTGCTCCGCCCGCCAGGCTTTGGCGACACCGACGAAGAGGTCGTCGGCTTCTGGCTCCCCGATCGTGACCCGCACGCCGTCGCCGTCGAACGGTCGGACGCTGACACCAGCCTGCTCGCAGGCGTCGGCGAACGCAGTGCTGTCCGCGCCGAGGGCCAGCCAGACGAAGTTTCCCTGCGCCTCGGGCACCGCCCAGCCCTGGTCGGCCAGCGCATCGCGCACCCGGGCGCGCTCGGCGACGAGGGCCCCCACCCGGTCGAGGAGGGCGGGCTCGGACTCGAGGGATGCAACCGCAGCCGCCTGGGCGACCGACGAGATGCCGAAGGGCAGGGCACACTTGCGGATCGCCTCGGCCACCGGTTTCGGCCCGAGGCCGAAGCCGACGCGCAGGCCGGCCAGCCCGTAGGCCTTGGAGAACGTCCGCAGCACCACGACGTTGTCGCGGCCTCGGGCGAGCTCCAGCGCGTCCGGCGTCTCGGGGTCGGTTACGAACTCCCGGTAGGCCTCGTCGACCGCCACCAGGACGCCGGACGGCACCGCGTCGAGGAAGTCCTCGAGCTCATCGCGATGCACGGAGGGACCGGTCGGGTTGTTGGGGGAGCAGATCACGACCGCCTTTGTCCGGTCGGTGACGGCCGACAGCATGGCGGGAAGGTCGTGCCGGGCGTTGGCGGTGAGCGGCACGGTGACGTCCGTGGCGCCGGCGAGACGGACCGCGATCGGGTATGCCTCGAAGGACCTCCACGCGTACACCACCTCGTCACCGTCGGAGCACAGGGCCTGCAACAGGTGGTAGAAGACCGCGACCGACCCGGCGCCCGAGGCCACCTGGTCGACCTGGACGTCGTACCTCTCGGCGATCGCGGCATGCAGCGCCGACACCCCCATGTCGGGGTAGCGGTTCATCGTCCGCGCCGCCTCGGTCGCGCGCTCGACGACCCCCGGAAGGGGCGGGAACGGGTTCTCGTTGCTCGAGAGCTTGAAGGACCGGGCAAGTCCGGCTGACGGCGGTCGGCCCGCCTTGTACGCCGGAATCGTGTCGAGCGCCTTCCGGAACCGAGGTGTCGCCATGGCCTCACTGTATTCAGGGCAGCAGGACCGCACCGCCGGCCACCGGGGCGACATCGCGGCCGATGAGGATGTCCAAGGGGTTGGTCAGACACCGGACCGAGCCGCCACCCTTGTGGAACTCCGACACGTCGACGAGCTCGACGACGAAGCCACGGCTCTCGATCTCGTGCCGCACCCGGTCCGGACAGACCGGCATCACGATCGTGCGCCCGACGACGACCGCGTTCGCGCAGAAGGTCAGCGCCTCTTGCTCGCTGAGCACGATCGGGTCGGGCACCAGCCCGAGCACGGCCCGGGCGCTCCTCTCGTCGAAGGCCGCGGGGCAGACGAGTGCGGTCCCGGCGCCGAGCGGGCAGAACGCGAGGTCGAGGTGGTACATCCCCGGATGCCGTATCCGCAGCCCTCGAACGACGACCTCGAACTCGCGGGCCAGCCACTCGAGAGCCTGCTCCTCGGTCCGTGGCCCGACCCCGACGACGAGGTCGCCGCCGAACGGGAACGCGTCCCCGGCCTCGAAGCAGGGGCCGACCCCCGCTTGGCCCATCAGCGTGGGCGTGAAGCCGGCCCGGGTGAACCAGGCGACGGCGGGCGCAGTCTCGACCCGTCGCTCCTGGTGGCGCATGTGGGAGAGCGCGACGCGAGAACCTGAGGCGCTGGTGAGGGCGAGCCCGAGGTTCATCGTGTAGACCATGTCGGGCGCCTCGGCGCGCTGCTCGATCACGTCGACCCGCGCTCCGAGTCGTCCCAAGGTGGCGACGAGGGTCTCCCACTGGCTCATCGCGAGGGCGGGGTCAGGCTGGTCCGCACGGAACATGTAGGGGTTGATGACGTAGTCGATGCGGAAGTGGTCGGGACGGACGACCGCATAGTGCCGGCCCCAAGCCAGCGTCGTCCCCGCGCCGGGATGCGCGGTCGTGGTCATGACAGGCATGGATACTCCGGCGGCCGGTCGTCTGATTGTCAGACAATATGAATGATTGTGACGCGGCCCGGTTTCTGAGTCAAGCAGGTACGACCGGCTGCCCCGCGTCTACGCTGTGACGAGCATGTACGACGACCTCCAGCTCGAATACTCATCGACCGTCGACCGAGCGGCAGACGAGGTCCGCCGGGCCATCTTCGCCGGCCGCCTCGCGCCGGGAACACCGTTGCGCGAGGTGGCACTGTCCGAGGCCATGCGGGTCGGGCGCAGCACGATCCGGGAGGCGCTCGCGATGCTGGTGTCGGACGGGGTGGCGGTCCGAGTTCCCAACAGAGGGGTGGCCGTCAAGGAGCTGTCGACCGACGACCTGTCGGACATCAGCCTGGCCCGGGCGGCTATGGAGTCGGCCGGGCTGCGACGCTGGCGTCTCGCCACCGACGAACAACGCCGAGCCGTCAGGACGGCCGTCGACGGATACACGGCGTTCGCGCGGTCCACCTCGGACCCCGCCGCACTCACCGAGGCCCATCTCCAGATCCATCGCGCGCTGGTCGGCCTCACCGGAAGCGCCAGGCTGGTCGCTGCGGCAGACTCGTACGGCGCCGAGCTCCGCGTGGGTCTGGCCCATCTGGACCGGGTTCGGGGCAACGTCGCCGAACAGGTCGAGAGCCACCGCGCCCTCGTGGACCTGCTCGAGGACGGCGACATCGACGCGGCGGCCGCCGAGCTGCGCCACCACCTCGCCGCTGCCGAAGTCTCGCTCCACGCCGCCATTGGCGATGGGACGATCGACCCATGAGATCCTGGCTCATCCGCGTGGGTGTCAATGCCTGCGCGCTGACCGTGGCGGCCTGGCTTTTCGCCGGCATCACGATCAACGGCTCGTCCGACCGCGACCGGATGCTCACCCTGCTGCTCGTGGCGCTGATCTTCGGCGTGGTCAACGTGTTCGTCCGCCCGGTGGTGGCGATGCTGTCCCTCCCGCTATACCTGCTCACCCTCGGGCTCTTCTTCTTCGTCGTCAACGCGCTGATGCTCTGGCTGACCAGCGGGCTCGCCGACCTGGTCGACCTGGGCTTCCACGTCAAGGGCTTCTGGACGGCGGTGTTCGGGGCGATCGTCATCTCGGTCGTCGGCTGGGTGATCGGGCTGGCGCTGCCGGGCACCAGGACCCCATCCCGGCGTAGGTCCGCGAGCTGGCGCTGAGCGCGCCGGAGCCGGTGCTGCCGCCGACCAGGGACCCTGGCAGCGCGACGTACTCGCTCGCCCTCGTCTGCCTCGGCAACATCTGCCGCTCGCCGATGGCGCACGTCGTGCTCGAAGCCAAGCTCGCCGCGGGGGGGCTCGGGGCGGGGGTCAGCGTGGCCAGCTTCGGCACCGGAGACTGGCACCTCGGCGAACCCATGGACCGCAGGGCCGCCGCCACCCTGGCGGCCGCCGGCTACGACCCGACCCGGCACCGGGCGCGTCACGTCGGCGACGGGCTCTCCCTCGGCCACGACCTGGTCCTGGTGATGGACCACAGCAACCTGCGTGACGTGCGCCGCTCGACGAGCGACATCGATCTGGACCGGGTGTTGATGTTCCGGTCCTTCGACCCGATGGCGGGCGGCGAGCTGGCGGTTCCGGACCCGTGGTATGGCGGCCAGGCCGGGTTCGACGAGGTGCTCGCGATCGTCGAACGGACCACGGACGCCCTCGTCGAGGCGCTCGCCGCCCGCTAGGTGACCGGACGTCCTGGGAGTGGATTCGGCCGCGGATGCGTCGTACCTTCGACACATGGCACGCATGGGCAGCATCGCCGGCAGGGTGGAGGCGCTGCTCGGCACGGCGGTGGTCGCGACCACGCCGGTGGCCGGCGGAGACGTCTGCAACGCGGCCCGGGTGCGGCTGAGTGACGGCCGTAACGCGTTCGTGAAGACCCGCCCCCATGCACCGGCAGACTTCTTCGCCGTCGAGGCCGCCGGGCTGCGCTGGCTGGCCGCCGCCGAGGGTGGGGCGCGGGTGCCGGACGTGCTCGCCGAGTCCGAGGACTGCCTGGTGCTGACGTGGGTCGAGGCCGGCCGCCCGAGCGTCGAGATCGTCGAGGGCTTCGCCCGCCGGCTGGGCGCCACCCATGCCAGTGGGGCGCCGGTGTACGGCGCAGCCGGCCCGGGCTACATCGGCGTGGCGCCACTTGCCAACACCCCCACCGACAGCTGGCCGGAGTTCTTCGCCACCCGGCGGTTGCTCCCCTATCTCCGGGTCGCCCGCGACCGCGGAACCATCGCTGTCGAGGATGCCGTGGCGGTGAACAAGGTCGTCGACTCGATCACCGCTCTCGCGGGGCCGCCGGAACCGCCCAGCCGGATCCACGGCGACCTCTGGAGCGGCAACGTGGTCTGGAGCGCCGACGGGCACGGCGTCCTCATCGACCCGGCCGCGCACGGGGGGCACCGCGAGTCCGACCTCGCGATGCTCACGTTGTTCGGCGCGCCCCACCTCGCCCGGCTGATCGACGCGTACGACGAGTCCAGTCCCCTTGCCGACGGATGGCGGGACCGGGTCCCGCTCCACCAGCTGCATCCCCTGCTCGTGCACGCGGCGGTCTTCGGCGGCTCCTACGGCGCACGGGCGGGTGATGCGGCGCGAACCCTGCTGGCGGCCCGCGAGGTCGCCTCGTGAGAGCTGGACCGACGGCGACTCTCAGGCATGTCTCAGAACACCGTGACAGCCTTGATGCCATGCGCATCCTTGTCGTCGACGACGACCGCGCCGTGCGGGACTCGCTGCGTCGGTCCCTCGAGTTCAACGGCTACGAGGTGGCAGTCGCCAACGACGGGGTGGAGGCCCTGGCCCGGATCAACGGCCTCGCCCCCGACGCACTGATCGTCGACGTCATGATGCCGCGCCTCGACGGGATCGAGACGACGAAGGCGTTGCGGGCAGCGGGCAACGACCTACCGATCCTTGTGCTCACCGCGCGGGACTCGGTCAACGACCGCGTCGACGGGCTCGATGCGGGCGCAGACGACTACCTGGCCAAACCCTTCGCACTCGACGAGCTGCTCGCTCGGGTGCGGGCGATGCTGCGTCGTCGTACGATCGGCAGTCAGCCGTCCGAAGACGAGGGACCGCTGTCGTTCGCCGACCTGACGATGGATGTCGTGACCCGCGAGGTTCATCGGGGAAGGCGGTCGATCACGTTCACCCGCACGGAGTGGGATCTGCTCGAGCTGTTCATGCGGCGCCCGAAACGGGTGCTCGAGCGGGCCTTCATCCTCGAGGAGGTCTGGGGCTACGACTTCCCGACCACGGCGAACTCGCTCGAGGTCTACGTCGGGTATGTGCGGCGCAAGACCGAGGCGGAAGGAGAGTCGAGGCTGCTGCACACCGTCCGCGGTGTGGGCTACGTCCTGCGGGACACGCCCCCGTGAAACGGATGTCGCTGGCCACCAGGATCTCCCTCCTGGCAGCCTGCGCCGTGGGGATCGCCGTGGCGATCGCCAGCCTGGCGGCCTACCTGACGTTGCGGTCCCAGCTGCACGCCCGCCTCGACATCTCGCTCCTCGAGCGTGCCAACCAGGCGAGCCGAACCGACATCGTGCAGCGGGCGACCTCCCAAGGTGTCTCGGCGGACTTCCTCGGCGCGGCAGACGTGCGGTTCTATCTCATCAACACTGCCGGGGGTGTTGTCTCGCCGTCGAACCCGAACGTGATCCGGCCGGTGTCGCGCAACGAGCTGCTGGTGGCCGACGGTCGGCTGGACCACACGTTCCGGACGATCAACGAGAACGGCGTCGACTTCCGGTCGGTGACCGTGCCGTCGTCTCGCGGCTTCGCCTTGATGCTGACGCAGTCGCAGGAGTCGATCGAGAGCACGATCGACCGGGTGGGGCTGGTGCTGCTCCTCGTGGGTGGCGGGGGCATCATCGGGGCGGGTCTGGTCGGGCTCGCCGTGGCCAGGTCGGCGCTGCGGCCGGTTCGCCAGCTCAGCGAGGCGGCCGAGCACATCGCCCGCACCGAGGAGCTCACGCCGATCGAGATCATCGGCGACGACGAGCTCGCCAGCCTGGCCGCCTCGTTCAACGACATGCTTGTCGCGCTCGAGCGGTCCCGTGACCGGCAGCGGCGGCTCGTCGCCGACGCCGGGCACGAGCTACGCACGCCGCTCACCAGCCTGCGGACCAACCTCGAGCTCCTGGCGCAGGCCGACAAACGCGGCGGCATGACCGAGAGCGCGCGGCAGGAGATCTTCGCCGACGTGACGGCGCAGGTCGAGGAGCTCTCGACGCTGGTGGGCGACCTGGTCGAGCTCGCGCGCGACGAGCCACTGTCCCGGACGCCCGAGCCGCTCGACCTCGCCGACATCGTGGCTCGTGCGGTGGACCGGGTACGGCGAAGGGCGCCGTCGGTCTCCTTCGACACCCACGCCTCGCCCTGGTGGATCGTGGGGGAGGCGCAGATCCTCGAGCGCGCGGTCACCAACCTGTTGGACAACGCGGCCAAGTGGAGTTCGGCGGGAGGCGTCGTGACGATCCGGATGCAGGGCGGGGAGCTCACGGTGATCGACGAGGGACCAGGGGTGGACGAGGCCGACATGCCGCTGATCTTCGAGCGCTTCTACCGCGCGTCGGACGCGAGGAGGATGCCAGGTTCGGGGCTGGGGCTCTCGATCGTCCGGCAGGCAGCCGAGCGACACGGGGGTGCGGTCCGCGCCGCGAACCGCCATCCGCACGGAGCGGTCTTCACCTTGAGCCTGCCCGGGGCCCCGAGTGCGCCGCGTGGCCCGTTCGACGCGTCGCCGGAGACGATTCACATGAACATCTGAGGCGTGTCTCAGCCCTTCTTCAGCCGGCAAGGAAAGGATACTGACGTGAACGACGACGACGTGACTCCACAGCCGTACCCGTCCGGGTACCCGCTGAGTCCTCCACCAGCGCGCCCGCGGCGTGCGGGGCGCGTCGTCGGGGCGGCGCTTCTCGTCGGTGCACTCGCCGGCGGAGCCGCTGGCTTCAGCGGTGCGGCGTTGCTCAACGAGACACGAGCGCACAACGCCGCCTCGCTGAGCCGGGCCGACACCTCAGGGATCACCGTCGCGCCGGACTCCAGCATCCCCTCCACGCCGAACGCCTTCGATGCGAGCGCCGAGACCGCGGCCGCCAACGTACTGCCATCGGTCGTCAAGATCTACGGGAGCTCGCCCACCCAGAGCGGGTCGGGCTCGGGGATCGTGTTGACCCGGACCGGCGAGATCCTCACGAACAACCATGTCGCCGAGCTCGGCGTCGGCGGCGGGAAGCTGGCCGTGAGCTTCTCGAACGGCGAGACAGCCTCGGCGAGCATCCTCGGCCGCGACCCGCTCACCGACCTGGCCGTGATCCAGGCCGACGGCGTCACCGACGCGACTCCCGCCACCTTGGGCAGGTCCGCTGACCTCCAGGTCGGCCAGCCGGTGGTCGCGGTGGGGGCGCCGTTCGGCCTCGAGAGCACCGTCACGTCGGGCATCGTCAGTGCACTCAACCGCCCGGTCACCACCCAAGGCGACCTCGCCAACGACCCCTCCACGATCTTCCCGGCGATCCAGACCGACGCGGCGATCAACCCCGGCAACTCCGGCGGTCCGCTCGTCGACTCCGCAGGCCGGGTCGTCGGCATCAACTCCGCCATCAGGACTGCCTCCTCGGGCCAGTCGGGCGGACAGGCGGGCTCGATCGGTCTGGGGTTCGCCATCCCCATCGACGAGGCGATCCCCATCGTCGAGCAGCTGCGCAACCACGAGAAGCCCACCCATGCCCGCATCGGTGTCACGGTCACCGACGCGACCGACAGCTTTGGCCTGCCAGACGGCGCTCTCGTGAAGTCGGTGGAGCAGGGCACGCCCGGGGCCGACGTCGGCCTTCAACCGGGTGACGTGATCACCAAGCTCAACGGCACCGTGGTCACCGACTCCGACTCCCTGGTCGCCGATGTGCGCTCCTACCGCCCGGGCGACCGGGTGACGCTCACGGTGCGCGCCAAGTCGGGCTCCACCAGCTCCGTCGACGTCACGTTGGGATCGGACTGATCCCGACGTCCCCGATCACGCCCCAGCAGCTCACCCGTCCCCGGCTGCTGGGGCGTTCTCTTCTTTGCCGTGCGTGCGCACAAGGACGAGGGCTACGAGGAGCAGCCATAGACCAAACAGCGCAAACATGAACTGGCCGAGGGGGAACGCGCCGAGAACCATGACGGCGGCGACGGGAAAGCCGGCTCGCGCCAGCCAGGCCGGTAGTAGCTGACCTGAACGACTGGCGAGTGTTGTGGCCACGACCAGAACGGCGGCTGGGAGAGGGAAGATGAGAAATCCCGTACTGCCCAGGTCGAACAGTGCCGCCGCGACTGCAGGATCGCGCTGGTCACCGACCTGCAGCGCTGCAGCACCCCATCCTGCGAGCTGGATCGAAAGCGGGCCGAGCAGTGCGATGCCTGCGACGAGCGCTGCCGGGGCGCACAAGCCATCGTCGCCCTCGACGCGGCGGATCCGTCGCCACAGACTGGCAAGAAACCAGGGAAAGAACACAAAGCCCCCAAGCGCACCAAGAAAGGTGTTCGCCAGGAGGCCACCCTGGTGTTCGGCGAAGTAGCTGGCGATGTCTGTCGCGGGAGCATCACCGGCGGGCGAGGAGGCGCCAACCGCCGCGGCACCTACCGCGAGCGACAGCAGAAATCCCACGGCCCCCAACGGGGCGTAGCGCTCCCAGCGCGACCCGGTCATCGCTATGTCAGCGCCCGATTGCCTCACCTCGGCCAAGGTAGCCTACCGACCCCGTCTGCACGTGAGACACGCGAGCCACGCGATCGGTCGGCCAGGCCGGTGCCGCTTGTCATGCCCCGGTGCGTGGGTCTAGGCTGCACCAGCGTCCGCGCCGATGAGCGCCAGGAGTGCCGTTGAATCCCTTGCTGCTCGGCTTATTATGGGTTGCGACCGTTCTTGTCTTCGCTGCGGTGGCACGACGGGTGCTCGATGTTCCGCTCGGCGCAGTGCGTGCGGTGTTGGCCGCCTCGCTCGCCGTGGCGGTCGGCCTCGCGGTTTCGGATCCCCTTGTGGGAGTGGGCTCGGGTGTGGCCGAGGGCAGCCTACAAGTCGGGATCTCGCTCGTCGCGGCACTGACGTTCCTGGTCGTCGCGGAGATCCTGGTGCCCACTGGCAGCTGGCCGAGCCCGGTGGAGTGGCGACGTTCGTTACGGCGACGGATGGGTCGGTCTCGCCGGTACACGCGGATCATCGCCATCGCCGTGCGACACGGGCTGGGCCCGTACATGGGTGGCGGGACTCAGACGTCCGGGGAAGGGCCGGAGCGGCGTCACCGGCTGGCGAGGTCGTTGCGGCAGGCGATGGAGGACGGGGGCGTCACGTTCGTCAAGCTCGGTCAGCTTGCCTCGACCCGTGCCGACCTCTTGCCGGCGGAGTTCATCGAGGAACTCTCCAGGCTGCAGGACCAGGTTCAGCCGGCGCGTTGGGAGGACGTGCGTGCCCTGATCGAGCGTGAGCTGGGCGCGCCATACATGGAGGTCTTCGCAGAGTTCGACCCGCAGCCGGTGGCCGCCGCGTCCATCGCACAGGTGCACCGGGCAAGGCTTCGTTCCGGTGCCGAGGTGGCGGTGAAGGTGCAGCGACCCGGCATCGGCTCGGTCGTCGAGCGCGACCTCGACATCGTCAGACGCCTTGCCCGCACCGTCCAGTCGCGGACACGGTGGGGGCGCGCGGTCGGGATCGTCCAGCTGGCCGCTGGCTTTGCAACTGCGCTGATGGAGGAGCTGGACTTTCGGATAGAAGCCCGCAACGTGGCAGCGGTCAGGGCCGGCTCGGCCAGCCGGGACCGCGCATGCGCGGTTGTCCTTCCGGCTCTCCATGCGCAGTTGTGCACCCAACGGGTGTTGGTGATGGAGTGGCTGGACGGCACCCCGATTCCGGCCGCCGACAATGTGGTGGATCAGCGCGGTCTGGACCGGCAGGCCTTGGGACGAGCTCTGCTGGAGTGCCTGCTGCGGCAGGTCGTGGTGGATGGGGTGTTCCACGCCGACCCGCATCCGGGCAACGTGTTACTTCTCGGGGACGGCCGTCTGGCTCTGATGGACTTCGGCTCGGTCGGTCGGCTCGGCGCATCGACCCGCCAGGCCGTACAGCAGCTGCTTGTCGCGGTGGACAGGGGGGACTCGGCCGCCGCTCGCGACGCGTTCTTGGAGCTGGTGACCCGCTCAGACGACCTTGACGAGCTACGGCTGGAACGTGCACTCGGGCTGTTCATGGCCCGTCATCTAGGGCCCGCGGCTGCCCCGGACATGGCCATGTTCACCGACCTGTTTCGCCTGGTCGCCGATCACGAGCTGGTGGTGCTAGGTGAGGTCGCCGCGGTGTTCCGTGCGCTGGCAACCGTTGAGGGGACCCTGCTCCGGCTCGCACCCGGCTTCCAGCTCGTGCAGGAGTCCCGGCAGTTCGCCCGCGCCGAGATAGCGGCAGCACTCGGTCCGGCATCGGTGTCGCAAACCTTGACCGACGAGATCACTGCGCTGCTGCCGGTGCTTCGCCGGCTACCGCGCCGGGTCGACCGCATCACCGGGGCGCTCGAACAGGGCCGCCTGGCAGTGAACGTGCGCCTCTTCGCCGACGAGCAGGACCGAAGATTCGCCACCGACCTGTTGCACCAGGTACTGCTCGCCTTCCTGGGTGCCACAGCCGGGATCATGGCCGTGTTCCTCATCGGCGCATCCGGCGGGCCGGCGGTGACCCCGACAGTAAGCCTCTTCCAGGTGTTCGGTTACAACCTGCTTGTCGTCAGCTCCATCCTCGTTCTGCGCGTACTCTTTGTCGTCTTCCGTCAGCAACGCTGAACGGGAATGCGGACTTTCGACCGCACCTGAACGAGGCTCGCTGCATCTACCGGGAGAGCAAGCCCCTGACGATCTCCTGCAACAGGTCGAAGCCGTTCTCGGTGAGGATCGACTCCGCGTGGAACTGGACGCCGGCGAAGTGCGGCCCCCGCAGCAGATGGATGTCTCCGGTGGCCTCGTCGGCGTCGACGGAGATGCCGGCGGGCAGGACGCCGTCTGGAGCGACGCGCGCGACGAACGTGTTGTAGAAGCCGACGAGCTCCGTACGGCCGAGGATCGCGATCTTCGTCTGGGTGCCCTGGAACACGATGTCCTTGTAGCCCAGCTCGAGGCCCAGCGCGCCGCACAGCACCTGGTGGCCCAGACACACGGCCAGGAATGGCTGACCGGACTCGAGAAGGCTGTCCACCGCGGCCCGAACGGTGGCGATCTTCGGGTCCGTGAGGTCTCTCGGGTCACCCGGACCCGGGCCGACGATGACGAGGTCGGCGCCGGCGAAGTCGCCGGGGCGGTAGTCACTGTGTCGGACAGTCACGCTCTCCATGCCCAGCACGCGCAGCATGTGGCGCAGCATCGCGACGAAGTCGTCCTCCCCGTCGAGTACGACGACCTGCCGGCCGGCGAGCTCCGGGGATGGTGCCGCACCCCCCTGGTCGGCCAGCCAGAACCTGCTGAGCCGCTCGTTGCGACGGGCCAGGACTGTCGTGACGACCGGGTCGTCGACCAGGGCGGCCACCTCGGCAGGCACCGACGACGCGGGGGGGACCAGCCCGAAAGCGGCCAGGATTCCCGCTGCCTTCGCATGGGTCTCGGCCACCTCTGAGCGGGGCACCGAGTCGCGGACCAGGGTGGCGCCGGCCGTGACCCGCAGCCGACCATCCACGCTCACATCCGCCGTCCGCAAGATGATCGGCGCGTCGAGGGTGGGGGCGCCGTCGGCGTCGCGACCGAGCAGTGCGAGGACGGAGCCGTAGTACCCCCGCCCGCCCGCCTCGTACCGCTTGATCAGTCGGCAGGCGTTCTCGACCGGGCTCCCGGTGACCGTGGCCGCGAACATCGAGTCGCGCAGCACGCCCCGCACGTCGAGCGAGGACCGGCCGCGCAGCAGGTACTCGGTGTGCACGAGGTGGCTCATCGGCAGGAGGCCCGGCCCGAGGACGGACCCCCCACCGGCACACATCCCGCACATCATCTTGAGCTCCTCGTCGACAACCATGAACAGCTCGAAGATCTCCTTCTGGTCGACCAGGAAGCCGAGCAGTCGCTCCGTGAGCTCGCCCTGCGACGCGGCATCGCCGAGACGGAAGGTGCCGCTGATCGGGTTCATAGACACCTCCCCTGCCTGCACCCGGACATGCCGCTCCGGGCTTGCCCCGACCAGGTAGCGGTCGCCGGTGCACACCAGAAAGGTCCAGTAGGCGCCCCGCTCCTGTCGAAGCAGGCGGGCGAAGACGCCGAGGGCCGCCTCGTCGTCCCAGCCGTCGAGTGTCGCCAGATAGTCCCGGGCGATGACGAGGTTCGCCCCCTCGCCGTTGCCGATCTCGTCGCGGATGACCGTCTCGACGAGGCGGGCGTACTCATCGTCGCCGATGACGAAGCCGGCAGAACCTGTTGTCTGCGACGGCTCATGGGAGGCCAATGCTTCGATGTCAGCGATCGGCACGCTCGTCTCGGTATCGATATCGATGGACGAGAGCGGAGTGCCGTCGTCGTGAGCCTCGAAGCCACGCTCGCGGATCTGGGCGAACGGCACGCAGAGCAGTCGGTCGAAGCGACGTTCGCGCTGGGGCTGTCCGCTCTCGAGCGGTACGTCGCTCAGCACCGCGTGGTCCCTGCGCACGCCGCCCAGCACGGTGACGTCGGCCGCCCCCGGCAACCGGATCAGTGCCCAGGCGGGCCCGCTCAGCACGGACGTCAACGCGTCGCGTCCGGGGTCGAGCGGACCGGCCGGGCCAGTCGTCACGGCCTTGCCCGCCAGTCTTCGGTGGTGCCGACGACGTGCAGGCGCTGGGTGGCCCGGGTGAGGACGACGTACAGCGTCCGCGCTCCCGAGGGCGACTCGGACACGATCCGGTCGGGCTCGACGACGACAATGCCGTCGAACTCGAGCCCCTTGGTCTCGAGCGCGCCGAGCACCCGAACCCGCTCCTCGTCACGGGGGCCAAGCCATCCAGTGACCTCCGGCTCCCAGCCGGTCGGCACCACGACGCCAACGGTGCCCTCGAGCTCGCTTGCCAGCTCGGCGGTGGCGTCTCGGACCGCGCCCGGAAGCGCTGCCCGGCTGTGCTCGAGGATGCGCGGCTCCACACCGGACTCGCGGATGGCAACCGGCAGGTCCGCGGCGGGGATCACAACCCGCGCGTAGTCGGCGGCGAGCTCGAAGATCTCCCGGGAGTTGCGGTAGTTCGTGGACAGCCGGAACGCGTGGTGGTCCTTGCCCCGCAGCGCCTCCTCGCGGGCCACGGCCGCCTCGGCAGACAGCGGCCAGGCGCTCTGTGCCGCGTCACCGACGACCGTCCAGCTGGCGTGTCTCCCGCGCCGACCCAGCATCCGCCACTGCATCGGCGATAGGTCCTGGGCCTCGTCCACGAGGACGTGGGCGTAGCCGTCGTCCTCGATCGACCCCACTGGCCGGCGGGGGTCTGGTGTGCGGGCACCGGACAGCTGCTCGTCAAGCGTCGTCAGCTCGGGCACCGTCTCGTCGTCGAACTGGGCCGGCAGCGGGTGGTCGTCGTCGTCGTCGGGAACCTCGGGCGGCTCGCCGAGCAGGTAGCGCAGCTCGTCGACGAGCGGGACGTCCTCGACCGTGAGCACGCCGGCCAGCACGTTGCCGCCGAGCGCAGCGGCGAGCTCGTCGACCTCCTGTCGGCTCAGCAGCCCTGAGCCGTCTCGGGCCAGCCGCTGCTTGTCGCCGAGCCACGCGAGCACGTCGACGGCGTCGACGACAGGCCACCAGGCCTGGACGAAGTCGAGGAACTCACGACTGTCCCGCATGGCCCGGGCAAACTCGTCGCGACCCTGGTCGCGGGCCCGGTCTCCCATGGCCTGCTCCCACAACGCGGCGATCAGCTCGCCCACCACCTTCGCGGCGGCCCGGTTGCGGCGCCGTCCGCCGGCGAGCAGGACGCGTCGGACGGCCGCGAGCCGTGGCCGGTCGAGACGCAGGACGTCGTCGCGGTAGAAGATGCGAAACGAGGTCGGAGCGTCCGGCACCTCGCCCTGTGCGGTGCGGGCGAGCAGACGTCGCATCCGTGCGGAGCCCTTCACGACGGCGACCGACGGTCTGTCGTGCCTCCGCGCGCTGATCCCCTCCAAGACCTCACCGATCGCGCGCAGCGAGACGCTCGTCTCACCCAGCGACGGCAGCACCCGCTCGATGTAGGCGATGAAGACGGCGTTCGGACCCACGACGAGCACCCCGCCGGACTCGTAGCGCCGCCGGTCCGTGTAGAGCAGGTACGCCGCCCGGTGCAGGGCGACCACGGTCTTGCCGGTGCCCGGGCCGCCTTCGATCGTCGTGACGCCGCGCTGCGGGGAGCGAATGACCTCGTCCTGCTCGCGCTGGATGGTCGCCACGACGGACTGCATCGAACGGTCACGAATCCGGGTGAGGGCGGCCAGCAAGGCTCCCTCACCGACCACGACCATGTCGTCCGGTGCGGCGGCCGAGTCGAGGAGGTCGTCCTCGACACCGGTCACCTTGCCGGTGAACGACGAGATCACCCGGCGGCGGACTACCCCGGCCGGGTCCTGCGCGGTCGCCTGGTAGAAGACCGCCGCCGCCGGCGCCCGCCAGTCGACGAGCACCACGTCCCGGTGGGCGTCACGCAGGCCCAGCCGGCCGACGTACCGGCGCTCCCCGCCGCGCATGTCGAGGCGGCCGAAGACCAGGCCGTCGTGCGCTGCGTCGAGGCTTGCCAACCGCCGGCTCGCCTGGAAGACGATCGCGTCGCGTTCGACCAGACCGCCGACGTTGCCGAGCCGGGCCCTGGCGTGCCCGTCGGCGGCGAGCTGCTTGGCCGAGGCGGCCGCGGCCTCCAGCCGGGCGTAGATCCGGTCGACGACGGACTGCTCGTACTTGATCTCCTGCTCGACGGCGTGGCTGGTGACGTGCTGGCCGACCGTGTCTGACACCTGACCCCGTTCCTGAGCCGCGAAAAGTGACAACTCGCCATTCTGCCGCATCTCACGAGGTTGGCCGAAATCGCCTACGACGCCTGCTGCCGTCGGGGTCGATGCGGGAAATGCGCCTCCCGATGGGTACCGTTGAGGCGCCACCGATGGATGCCGGCGATCCCGGACATCGTCACCGTGAGGAGTACGAGTGAGCGCTTCCGGCCCGGACCCCGACCTTGCCGAGGTATTCGGTCCCCACCAGGGGGGCGATGCTCCCGAGCTGATCCAGCTGCTGACGCCGGAGGGTGAGCGAGTCGAGCACCCGGACTTCGCGTTCTCCCTCGATGACGAGGCCATCAAGGGCTTCTACCGTGACATGGTGCTGACCCGACGGATCGACGTCGAGGCCACCGCTCTCCAGCGTCATGGCGAGCTCGGGATCTGGGCCCAGCTCCTCGGCCAGGAGGCCGCGCAGATCGGGTCCGGGCGGGCTCTGCGTACCCAGGACTTCGTCTTCCCCACCTACCGTGAGCACGGCGTCGCCTGGTGTCGCGACCTCGACCCGCTGCATCTGCTGGGCCTGTTCCGGGGCGTCGACCAGGGTGGCTGGGACCCACGGGTCAACAACTTCGGGCTCTACACGATCGTCATCGGCGCCCAGACCCTGCATGCGACCGGCTATGCGATGGGTATCCAGCGCGACGGGGCCGTCGGCACGGGTGACCCCGACCGGGACGCCGCCGTGATTGCCTACTTCGGGGACGGTGCGAGCAGCCAGGGCGATGTCAACGAGGCGTTCGTCTACGCCGCGGTCTTCAACGCGCCTGTCGTGTTCTTCTGTCAGAACAACCAGTGGGCGATCTCGGAGCCGATCGAGCGCCAGAGCCGCATCCCCCTTTACCAGCGGTCGCTCGGTTTCGGCTTCCCGGGCCTGCGCGTCGACGGCAACGACGTGCTCGCAGTGCACGCCGTCACGCAGGCTGCTCTGCAGCGGGCCCGCGAGGGGAGCGGACCCACACTCGTGGAGGCCTACACCTACCGGATGGGTGCCCACACGACCACCGACGACCCGACTCGGTACCGGTTGTCCGAAGACCTGGAGAGCTGGAAGCTCAAGGACCCGATCGCGCGGGTGAAGGCCTACCTGACAAGGAACGGTCTCGTCGACAGCGAGTTCCACGACGAGCTCGACGCCGAGGCGGAGAAGCTCGGTGAGCACCTGCGGGAAGGGTGCCGAGCGCTTCCCGAGCCAAACGTGCTGGACATCTTCGACCAGGTCTACGTCGAGCAGACTTCTGAGCTGGCGGCTCAGAAGGACCAGCTCTCGGCCTATCTGTCGTCGTTCGAGGGAGCCCACTGATGACCACGATCACGCTCGCGAAGGGGCTGAACGCTGGTCTTCGCGCCGCCATGGAGGCCGACCCCAAGGTCCTGATCATGGGCGAGGACATCGGCAAGCTCGGCGGTGTCTTCCGGATCACCGACGGGTTGCAGAAGGACTTCGGCGAGGACCGCGTCATCGACACCCCGCTCGCCGAGTCCGGCATCCTCGGGACGGCGGTCGGCCTCGCGATGCGCGGCTACCGGCCCGTCTGCGAGATCCAGTTCGACGGGTTCGTCTACCCGGCCTACGACCAGATCGTCAGCCAGGTGGCCAAGATCCATTTCCGCAGTCAGGGCAAGCTCGCCATGCCGATGGTCATCCGAATCCCGTTCGGTGGCGGTATCGGCGCAGTGGAGCACCACAGCGAGAGCCCGGAGGCGCAGTTCGCGCACACGGCGGGCCTCAAGGTCGTGGCCTGCTCGAACCCGGTCGACGGCTACTGGATGATCCAGCAGGCCATCACGAGCGACGACCCGATCGTCTTCCTGGAACCGAAGCGCCAGTACCACGGCGAGAAAGCCGACCTCGACGAGACGGCTACCCCCGACCCGCTGTTCAGCTCCCGTGTGGTGAGACAAGGAGATGACCTCACCCTCATCACCTACGGGCCGCGGGTCCAGGTGTGCCTGCAGAGCGCCGAGGCCGCCGCTGCCGAAGGTCGGCAGGTCGAGGTCATCGACCTGCGCACGCTGTCGCCGCTCGACATGGGCCCCGTGTGCGCCTCGGTGCGCAAGACCGGACGAGCGGTCGTCGTGCACGAGGCCACGGTCAACCTCGGGATGGGGGCCGAGGTGGCGTCGCGGATCACCGAGGAGTGCTTCTACTCGCTCGAGGCTCCGGTGCTGAGGGTCGGCGGCTTCGACACGCCGTACCCACCGGCCCGGATCGAGGAGCAGTACCTCCCGGACCTCGACCGGGTGCTCGACGCCGTCGACCGCTCGATGAGCTTCTGACGAGGAGCCGGACACCATGGCCGTGAAAGAGTTCAAGTTGCCCGACGTCGGGGAAGGCCTTACCGAGGCCGAGCTGGTGACCTGGATGGTCAAGGTCGGCGACGCGATCAAGATCAACGACATCATCTGCGAGATCGAGACCGCGAAGTCCCTTGTCGAGCTGCCGTCCCCTTATGCGGGCACGGTGTCCCAGCTGATGGTCTCGGAAGGAGAGACCGTCGCCGTGGGCACGCCGATCATCTCGGTCTCGTCCGGCGTCGAGCCGTCGGTGAAGGACGAGGCCATGGTCGGGACACCAGCAGCAGACCTGGCCGTCGAGCCGGGCATGGTCGGCAGCCCTGCTCCGCTCGCCGATGGCGCGACCCCCACGCTCGTCGGATACGGACCGCGGACGGCGGTGACCGTCCGTCGTCCGCGCCGGGGCGGCGACCCCGCTGCGGCTCGACGTGGGTCTGCGTCGCCGCCGGAGCCGGCGCAGCTCGTCTCGCCCCCCGCGCCAACGACCGCCGCCAAGGCGCTCGCCAAACCCCCGGTCCGCAAGCTGGCCAAGGACCTGGGCGTTGACCTCGCGCTGGTCACGGCGACCGGGCCGGGCGGGACGATCTCCCGTGGTGACGTCGAGACCCACGCACCCGCTGCGACGTCGGCTCCCGACGAGACAGCGGCGGCTGCAGCCGCTCCGGCACCGACCACCCAGCGCGGCGAGCGCGAGACCCGGCTCCCGGTCAAGGGGGTCCGCAAGATGACCGCACAGGCGATGGTGGCGTCGGCGTTCACCGCTCCCCACGTGACCGAGTGGATCACGCTCGATGCCACGAAGACGATGCGGATGGCGCGCCGACTGCGCGACGACCGGGCATTCGCGGGCGTCAGGGTGTCGCCGCTGCTGCTCGTCGCCCGCGCCGTCTGCCTGGCCGTCCGTCGTACTCCGGAGATCAATGCCAGCTGGGACGAAGCATCGCAGGAGATCGTGCTCAAGCACTACGTCAACCTCGGTATCGCCGCCGCCACGCCTCGCGGGCTGGTCGTCCCGAACGTCAAGGATGCCCAGGCCATGTCGGCGGTCGAGCTGGCGACAGCGCTAGACGCCCTGACCGCGGTGGCACGCGCCGGCAAGACCCAGCCGGCCGAGATGGTCGGTGGGACGTTCACGATCACGAACGTCGGCGTCTTCGGTGTCGATGCCGGCACGCCGATCCTGAACCCTGGCGAGTCCGCGATCCTGGCGATGGGCGTCATCCGGAAGCAGCCATGGGTGGTCGGCAACAAGATCAGGCCGCGATGGGTCACCACGCTGGCTCTGTCGTTCGACCACCGGGTCGTCGACGGGCAGCAGGGGTCCCGGTTCCTCGCCGATGTCGCATCGATCATCTCGGCTCCCGGCAAGGCCCTGCTCTTCTGACAGCGGCGGTCGCCCTACTGGTCGGACTCGATGGAGAACGTGGTGTGGTCCACCCCGAGCACCTCGATGTCCAGGCCTCCTGACGTCGATCTGATGTGCAGCCGGCCGTTGCCCAGCGAGGTGGGCGCGGCACCGGCTCCGTCACGTGTCGAGTCGTCTTCGGTCACGGAGTCGGCTCCTCGTCCGGGGTGTCGTCCGTGGTTCGGGCAGCTGTCTCGGAGCCGCGCGTCTTCGGCGGGGGCTGCCGCTCGGCCCGCAGCAGAGTGAGACGGTCGAGAAGGTTCTCGAGCGACTCCTCGAACTCGGCGGCCGCGTGGTTCTCGGCGAGAGCGTCGGCGAGCTTCCTGACGAGGGGGTAGCCGACAAGCCCCGGGTTGTCCGTCTCGCCGGCGTCCAGGACGTCGAGCGGTCCGACGTCAGCCCCGTGGGCGGACACCTCGAGAAGGAGGTGACCGAGCAGGAAACTCGTGAACGCCCGGTAGGCGGCCACCGCCGACTCCTCGGCGAATCCCTCGCCGACGAGTCCTTGGAGGAACGACTCGACCCACTTGAGATTGCGCAGCGGGGGTCGGAGCCACGGCGCCTCAGGTGGCCGGGAGGCCACGAGTGGAAACGCCAGGGGGTGGGCGAGGGCGATCCGGCGGACGCCGTGGGCGAGTCGCTGGAGGAAGTCCTGCCAGCCGTCCTTCGGGACCTGCAGGATGTCGTCATCCTCGTACATCTCGTCGATGATGGCGGCGACGACGGCATCCAGGAGGTCTTCGCGACCGGGGATGTAGCGGTACAGCGACATGGCTTCGACATGCAGCGTGCTGCCCAGCCGGCGCATCGAGAGCCCGGCCAGCCCGAACTCGTCGATGAACGCCACGGCGGCCCCGACGATGCGCTCGCGGTCGAGCGGGATCCGCGCAGACGGCGGTTGCTCCCCGGTGACTACCAATCCATCGGCGTCGATGGTCTTCTGTTGACTCTGCGCCATCGCGACACCTCTTCCACCGGCCACCCTAGCGTGGCCGGTGGAAGAAGGGGCCCCCCGAGCAGGCGCGATGCGCTGCTGCCTCGATCGGTCAGCTACGGCGGTCGTTGTCTCCCTCGATGTCGCCGTCGGTCTCGATCTGCTCCTTGCGGACCTCCTCGGTGACCGTCTCCTCGCTCTGCACCTCTTCGGTGCCGAGTCGGACCCGCTCGACCGGCTCGACGGTCTTCTGGACGACCGGCCGCTCCTCGTGCAGGACGACGTCGTGCTCGGCCTCGGAGATGTCCGCGCCTGAGGTGGCCTCGTCCGCGTTCGCGTCCGTAACGGGCTCGCGCTCGAGGACGGCCTTCTCCTTGCGGACCGGGACGGTCTCGGTGACGTTCTCGGTCACGACGTACTTGCGCAGCCGCGCGCGACCGGCCTCCCGGCTCTGGGTGCCGACCTCGACCCGCTCCTCCGACCGCGTCATGGCGTCGTCGCCGTCGGTCGTGGTCTCGGAGCGGTCGTAGCCGTCGTCGGTCGT